>JAKLLM010000159.1 GCA_023150125.1 Zoogloea sp. | reverse complement strand
GGCCGGATCGGGGTCCCGCTGATGGCGCGGCCAGCCAGGGCATTGATGAAATCCACCAGCTTGTGATGCTGCCCATCGACATCATCGAAGCCTGTTTCGAAGTATTCCGCCCACACGAAGGGGCTGATCGCCGGTGCGCTCACGAACCACCCTCCGTGCTTGCGGACAGGCGCTGCTGCAGGGTCTCGATGAGGGCCTTCGTGCTCCGGGCGAGGGCCTCGACGGCCTCCTCCAGCCCGGCCGCATCCCGTTGCCCGCGCGCGGTGGCGCAGACCTCGGCGGCCAGCTCGAAGACCCGCAGGGCACCGATGTTGCCGGCCGAACCCTTGAGCGAGTGCGCCAGCTGCTCCAGATCCTTGAGCTGCCCTTCCGCCAGGCAGGCGCGCAGCTTGTCGACGACCTCGGCCTGGGAGCTCAGGAAGACCCCCAGGATGCGCAGGTAGATCGGCCACTTGCCCCGCACGATGGCGACGCCCCGGAGCGGATCGAAGCCGTCGATGCCGGCCAGCCGTGCGGCCCAGTCGATCTCCGCGCTGGCAACCGAAGGCGGCACAGGAGCCGGCACCGGCGGCGCGGGCGGCTCGACCGGCACGTCGCTGACGAGCCACCGGAGGAGCACGCGCTGCAGCGCCTCGGGCGCCACCGGCTTGGTGATGAAGTCGTTCATGCCAGCGGCGAGGCAGGCGGCCTGGTCTTCCTCGAAGACGTTGGCGGTCATCGCCAGGATGGGAACGTCGGCGTGGCCGGGCAGGCAGCGGATCAGCCGGGTAGCCTCGAGGCCGTCCATCACCGGCATCTGCATGTCCATCAGGATCAGGTCGTAGTCGCCCCGGGCGGCGCGCTCGAGGGCTTCCTTGCCGTTCGTCGCGAGGTCGATGCCGAGCCCCAGATCCGTCAGCATGTCCATGGCAACCTCCTGGTTGAGCGGATTGTCCTCGACGAGCAGCACCTGGGCGCCCGCCAGCTGGCCGGCCGCGGCGGTGATGTCGGCCGGTTCGTCGGGTTCGACCACCGGCAGCGCGACGCCGGGCCGCTTCTCGAGGCGGGCCGTGAACCAGAACACGCTGCCCCGCCCGGGCTCGCTGGCGGCGCCCGCCTCGCCCCCCATCAGGCGGGCGAGGTGGCGGGTCAGGGCCAGGCCCAGCCCGGTGCCGCCATACTTGCGGGTGGTCGAGGCGTCGGCCTGCTCGAAGGACTGGAACAGGCGCCCGAGCTGTTCGGGCGCAATGCCGATGCCGCTGTCGATCACCTCGAAGCGCACCAGCAGCGTGTCGCCGGCGTCCTCCTCTACACGCGCACACAGGAACACGGCGCCTTGCTCGGTGAACTTCACCGCGTTGCTGAGATAGTTGAGCAGGGCCTGGCGCAGCCGGGTCACGTCGCCCCTCAGCACTGGCGGCAGGTCGCCGGTGTCGCTGCGGAAACCCAGCTTGCGGGCGGCAATGCGGTCGTGGATCAGGGAGTGGGCCTGGTTGAACAGCTGCTCGGGGGAGAAGTCGACGGCATCCAGGTGCAGCTTGCCGGCCTCGATCTTCGAGATGTCGAGGATGTCGTTGATGATCGCCAGCAGATGGGCCCCAGCGTTGCGGATCCGCGCGAGGCGGTCCTGCTGGGCGGCGTCGAGGCGGCTGCGCTCGAGCAGCCGCGCCTGCCCCAGGATGGCGTTCATCGGCGTGCGGATCTCGTGGCTCATGTTGGCCAGGAAGGCGCTCTTGGCGCGGCTCGCCGCCTCGGCCCGCTGGCTGGCCTCGGCGAGCTGGGCGGTACGCTCTGCGACGAGTTCTTCGAGATGGTGATGGTAGAGGGTCAGCCGGGCGTCGAGCTGGCGGATCTCGGTGATGTCGAAGAAGGTCGCCAGGAAGCTGTCGTCCACCGGGATGCCGGCCCCCATCAGGGTCCGCTCGCTGCCGTCGCGGCTCACCACGCGCAGCTCCCGCGGCTCGACCGGGCGGCCGCTGCTGCGGGCATTGGCCATCGCCTCCGCCCACGCCTCCCGCGCCCAGTTGCGATATTCGGGGTCGGGCACGGCGCGTTCCCAGAACACATCGACGGTGGGGATGTCACCCTGGTCGTAGCCGAGGGTTTCGACGAAGCAGCGGTTGAGGTCACCGATCCTGCCGTCGGCGAGGATGAAACCGAAGGGCACCGGCGCGAGGTCGAACAGCTTGCGGAAACGCGCTTCACTTGCCCGGAGCGCCGACTCCTCGTTGTGGCGACCGATGGCGATGGCCGCGACGTCGGTCGCCAGGCGCACCAGCTCCAGCTGCGCTTGCGTGGGCCGGGAGATGCGCTGCGGGTAGAGCGCCAGCGTCCCCCGCACACGCCCGTCCCGGCTCAGGATCGGAAAGGACCAGCAGGCACACAGCCCATGGACGGCGGCGAGGGTCGCATAGGGCGCCCACAGGGGATGCCGGGCGATATCCTCGACGATCACCGCCTTGCCGGTGGCGGCCGCGGTGCCGCAGGACCCGACCCCATTGCCGATGGCGATCCCGTCGATGGCGTTGACGTACGCCTTCGGCAGGCTGGGCGCGGCGCCGTGGCGCAGGTGGATGCCATCGCTGTCGAGCAGCAGGATCGAGGCCCGCATGTCCGGCAGCAGGGCCTCGAGCCCACGGGCGAGCTTGTCCAGGGTGGCCGGCAGGCTGGCGCCGGAGGCGACCATCTCCAGCACCTGGCGCTGGTTCTCGAGGGATTGCTCGACCTTCTTGTGGGCGGTGACGTCGGTCATCACGCCGACCACCTCAAGCTCGCCCCCCTCGCCCACGCCGCCGACCCGCACCTCGTCGCGCAGCCACACGTAATGCCCGTCGCGGTGGGCGAAACGGTATTCGGAGGCGACCTGGCTGCTGCCGAGGAGCTCGCCCGGGATGCGCTGGGTCCGGGAGGCATCGTCGGGGTGCACGTGATCGGACCACCACGCGGCCGCCAGCATCTCCGCCGGCGTGTAGCCGAGGATGCGCTGCACGTTGTCGCTGACGGTGGTCGGCACCAACCGGCCGTCGATCTGGCGGAGCGAGTAGAGGATGGTCGGGCTGGCCTCGACCAGGCGGCCCAGCTGCCCCTCCGCAACCCGCTGGCGGCGCTGGGCCTCATCGCGCTCGCCGCGGTCCCGCAAGGCACGCAGGCCGAAGGCGAGATCGCCGCCGAGCTCCTCGAGAAGGCGCATCTCTTCGTCCTCGAAGGCGTCCGGCTCGGCGGAATACACATTGAGGGCACCGAAGCAGGTGCCGCCGCCATCCACCAGCGGCAACGCGCAGGACGAGGCATAGCCCCGGCTGATCGCGGCATCCCGCCACGGCACCTGGGCCGGATCGGCCTGGATGTTGCGGCAGCGAACCGGGCGATGCTGACGGATGGCGGTGCCGGTCGGGCCCTGGCCGGTCTCGTCGTCGGCCCACGAAACCTTCAGCCCGTCCAGATAATCTGGGGCAAAGCCGGCGCTCGCCACCGGACGCACCGAGCGCAGCGGGTCGTCCTCGGCCAGCCCGAACCAGGCCATGCGATAGCCGCCGAGATCGACCATCAGGCGGCAGACATCCTGCATCAGGCGGGTCTCGTCGCGGGCCTGCGCCAGCAACTGGCTGCACCCGCCGACGGTGCGCAGCGCGCGGTTGGCGCGCTTGAGGCTTTGTTCGACCCGCTTGTTCTCGGTGATGTCGCTCCAGATGGCCGCCAGGTAATGGCCTTCGCCCCGGATCCGGATGCCGCGGGCGCTGATCCGCACGTCACAAAGCCGGCCGCTGCGGTGGCGCAGGCGGCTTTCGAGGACGATGCCGGACGGCGCGTTCATCCGCGCCAGCCGATCGGCGATCGCCACGTCGTCGAGCATGCAATCGAGCTCGCTTACGGTCAGCCGGGCGAACTCGGCGCGGCTGTAGCCCAGGTTGCGGTGAGCCGCCTCGTTGAACTCGACGAAGCACCCCGTGCGCGCATCCACCACGGCGATCGAATCGCCCGCCTGGCCGACGACGCTCGAAAAGATCTCCTCGCGGTCGCGCAGGGCGGCCTGCATGGCCCGCGTCTCGGTGACGTCCCGCGCCACCGCCAGCACGCCGATCAGGCGGCCGCCGTCGTCCACCATCGGGGTGCGGATCACCTCGAGCAGCTCCCGGTGCCCGTCCGAGGCGAAGACCACCTCCATCTCGCTGCGCACCGCGCAGCCCGCATGGATCGCCGCCAGGTCGCCGCCCCGGTAGCCATCGGCCTCCGGCCAGCTGAAGAAGTCGTAGTCGGTGCGGCCCACGATCTGCGCCTCCTGAGCGCCCACCAGGGCCTCGACGCGGGGGTTGCAGGCGATGTAGACGCCGTCCGGGTCCTTCAGCCAGACGAGATCGGGCAAGGTGCGGACCATCGCCTTGAGAAAATTGCGCTCCGCCTCGACCGCCAGCGCGGCGCCGAACAGGCGGGCCCGCTGCACCTCGGGCAGCGCCTCGGTGCCGGCGATCCGCTCCAGCCCGGGCAGGTCGAGCAGCCATTGCCGGCCGAGCACGCCCTCGAGGCGGCCGTCCGGGCCGACCAGCGGCAGGTGGCGGATCCGCTTCTCGCTCATCAGGCCCACCGCGTCGGCCAGGCGCCCCTCGGCGGGCGCCAGCACCACCGGCGTCGTCATCACCTGGGCCACCGTGGCCCCTTCGAGATCGGGGCGCGCGGCCAGGCGCATCACGTCCGTGTCGGTGAGGATGCCCACCGGCCGGCCGTCCTCGACCGCCACCACGCAGGACGCACCTGCGCTGCTCATCGTACGGACGGCCTCGGCAAAGGGCAGGTCCGGCGATACCGCCACCCGCTCCACGTGCATGTATTCGGCAAGCCGTCGCTCGGCGCTCTGCCCGGCAGGGTTAGACGAAGGAGACATCGACCATGGATCCGCTCGATCACCATCACTGATTGCACATTCACCGCACTCACCGCCCAGGCCCGGAGGGGCGCCATGAACACCGACCGCGGTCGGGAGCATGGCCGGCGGGTGCCGGTACTTCGGATCGTCCTGAAAACCTCGGCTGGGGCAGCGGGCCGGGCCTGGCTGCGCCGGCGTGGCTCACGCCCCCGCGGGTTGATCCCCCACGGGTGCAAGGCCCCTGACACCGCGCGGCATTCCGGCCTGCGCGGGGTCGTCAGCCATAGTTTTTACGATCACTGTTTAACGGCCTGTCGGCGCCGGTATTGAGAGCCAGCTGAAAAGTGTGCGCCCAGCCTTCCCGACAAGCCACCGGGAAGCCCCCCAAAGCCCCTCCAAAATCCGGTAAGCCGTTGTAAAACCGCCGCTTTTCGGCCTTGAGCGGGTGCGTGGCGCTGTATTTTTGCAGCGCAAGGTCGTATCATTCGGCTCCCCCGATTCACCTTCCCCCGGTTTCCCATGCTTCACCCCACCCGATTCGACGTGATCGTTGTCGGCGGCGGCCATGCCGGCACCGAAGCCGCACTGGCGGCGGCGCGGGCCGGATGCTCGACGCTGCTGCTCACCCACAACATCGAGACCCTCGGCCAGATGAGCTGCAACCCGTCCATCGGCGGCATCGGCAAGGGGCACCTGGTGAAGGAGGTCGACGCCCTTGGCGGCGCCATGGCCGCAGCCACAGACGAGAGCGGCATCCAGTTTCGCATCCTCAACGCCAGCAAGGGCCCGGCCGTGCGCGCCACCCGCGCCCAGGCCGACCGGGTGCTTTACAAGGCCGCCATCCGCCACCGCCTCGAGAACCAGCCCAGGCTGCAGATCTTCCAGCAGGCCGTCGACGACCTCACCGTGGTCGGCGACCGGGTCACCGGCGTCGTCACCCAGATCGGCCTGCGCTTCGAGGCGCCCGCGGTGGTGCTCACCGCCGGCACCTTCCTCAACGGTCTGATCCACGTCGGAATGCAGAACTACTCTGCAGGCCGCGCCGGCGACCCGCCGGCGATCAGCCTCGGCCAGCGCCTCAAGGAGCTCGCGCTGCCCCAGGGCCGCCTTAAAACAGGCACCCCGCCGCGCCTCGACGCCCGCACGATCGACTTCTCGGTGATGGAGGTGCAGCCCGGCGACGACCCGGTGCCGGTGTTCAGCTTCCTCGGCACGGCCAGCCAGCACCCGCGCCAGCTGCCGTGCTGGATCACCAGCACCAACAGCCGCACCCACGACATCATCCGCGCCAACCTCGACCGCTCGCCCATGTACGCCGGCGTGATCGAAGGCGTCGGCCCGCGCTACTGCCCGAGCATCGAAGACAAGATCCACCGCTTCGCCGACAAGGACAGCCACCACGTCTTCCTCGAGCCCGAGGGCCTCGACACCCACGAGATCTACCCCAACGGGATCTCCACCAGCCTGCCCTTCGACGTCCAGCTCGACATCGTGCACTCGATCAAGGGCCTCGAGAACTGCCACATCCTGCGCCCCGGCTACGCCATCGAGTACGACTACTTCGACCCGCGCAAGCTCAAGTCCAGTCTCGAGACCAAGTCCATCGGCGGCCTGTTCTTCGCCGGCCAGATCAACGGCACCACCGGCTACGAAGAAGCCGCCGCCCAGGGCCTGCTGGCCGGCATCAACGCCGCGCTGCAGGTGAAGGGGCGCGAGCCCTGGTGCCCGCGCCGCGACGAAGCCTACCTCGGCGTGCTGGTCGACGACCTCATCACCCGCGGCGTCTCCGAGCCCTACCGGATGTTCACCTCCCGCGCCGAATACCGCCTCAGCCTGCGCGAGGACAACGCCGACCTGCGCCTCACCGAAACCGGCCGCAGCCTCGGCCTGGTGGACGACGAACGCTGGGCCGCCTTCTGCACCAAACGCGAAGCCATCGAACGCGAAACCGCCCGCCTGCGCGCCACCTGGGCGACCCCGGCCAAAGTACCGGCCGAAGCGGCCGAAGCCGTGCTCGGCAAGAGCATCGAGCGCGAGTACAGCTACTTCGACCTGCTGCGCCGCCCGGCCGTCAGCTACGCCAGCCTGATGACCCTGCCCGGCGCCCCCGAGGCCCCCGAGACCGACCCGCAGGTGGTCGAGCAGCTCGAGATCGCCGCCAAGTACCAGGGCTACATCGACCGCCAGCTCGATGAAGTCGCCCGCCAGGCCGACGCCGAAAACACCCGCCTGCCCGCCGACCTCGACTACACCACCGTGCGCGGCCTCTCGAAAGAGGTGCAGGGCCGCCTCAACCAGCACAAGCCCGAGACCATCGGCCAGGCCAGCCGCATCCAGGGCATCACCCCGGCCGCCATCTCGCTGCTGCTGGTGTGGCTCAAGCGCAGCGAACTGGCCCGCGGCACGGAGCACAAGCCCGCATGAACCTGCAAGACGCCCTCGCCGACGGCATCCGGGCCCTCGGCCTCGACCT
>JAKLLM010000158.1 GCA_023150125.1 Zoogloea sp. | reverse complement strand
GCCCCCATAATTGCGCAAAGAGCGTTTGCGCCCGCCACCCAAAAAACCATGCAGCCCATGTCCAGGCTGAGCCTCCGCCCCCTGCCCCAGCCGGCCGACGCCGCGCCGCGGGCCGAGCTGCTGCGCGCCGGGCACCCCACCGGGTGCACGGTGCCCGGCGCGGTGCTGGAGTTCGCCGCCGACATCGGCGGGCGCCACCTGCTGTTCCTGACCGACGACGTGCCCTGCGAGGAGGTGCTGAACATCGTGCTCCTCGATGCAGGCTTCCAGCTGCTGGACAGCGCCAGCATCGGCCGCGCCTACCACAGCGGGCTGTTTGCGCACCCGCGCCTCGTCGAGCCGGCCCGCGTGGAGTTCGAGTTCATGGGCAATGGCAGCTGGGCGGTCGATGTACTGGCCGCACCCCGCCTGCGGCTTCCCTTCATGCCCGACGCAGCCGGCGTCAGCCGGCCCTTCGGGCTGCATCGCCACTTCACCGTCGGCTTCAGGCCCGGCTAGCCGCCTCTCAGAACGCCGACCCCGGCGTCTGCAAAAAGGCGACCTCCTCGGCCGTCGACGCCCGCCCCAGCACCGCGTTGCGGTGGGGGTAGCGCCCGAAGCGGTCGATGATGGCCTTGTGGCGCAGCTCGAAATCCAGGTTGTGCTCCAGCCCCGGCTGGCTGAACAGCGCCACCGCCTGCGCGTGGATCGCCGCCGACTCGCTGTGCATGTAGGGCAGGTACAGAAAGGCCCGCTGGGCCAGCAGCAAACCCTTGTCGGCCCCCGCCGCCACCGCCTCCTGGGCCAGCCCCAGCGCCAGCGCATCGTTGGCGAAGGCCACGGCCTTGCCCCGGTGGATGTTGCGCGAGAACTGGTCCAGCACGATAACCTCGGCCAGCCGCCCGGCCGGCGTGGCCCGCCAGGCGTACAGCTCGCAGCGCGCCGCGGCCTTCAGCACGGCGCCAAAGCGCGCCTCGACGAGGCGGTCGAAGTCATCGGACTTGGCCCACCACTGGGCGGGGGTGATCTCGGCAAACCAGAAATCGAGGATGAGGGCAGGCGTGGGCACGGCAAAACCTCCGGAAGCACAGGCAAGGGTGGATGGGTGGGGCAAGCATACCCCGGCCGGCCGCGCACCGCCCCGCGCCCCGCCAGCCCCGCGCTAAACCCCCGCCGCCGGCTGCAGCGCGATCACAGCCATCCCCACCAGGGCAATCGACGCCCCCGCCACGTCCCACGGCGTAAGCGCCACGCCATCCACAAAGCGCAGCCACAGCAGCGCCACCGCAATGTACATGCCGCCATAGGCCGCGTAGGTGCGGCCCGCCGCCGACGGATGCAGCGTGAGCAGCCACGCGAACAGCGCCAGCGATGCGGCGGCCGGGATCAACAGGTAAAGGGGGCGGCCCTGCTTAACCACCAGCCAGGGCAGATAGCAACCGACAATCTCGGCCACCGCCGTCAGGGCAAACAGCAGGCTCAGGCGCAGCAAGTCCAATGGAAGCTCCTCGATCGAGCCGCGATTCTGCCACAGGCAAATGGGGACGGCGGGCGACGCCGGGCGGCTGGCGCGACACCAGAGCCGCTCGGCATCGAAGCCACCACGGGGGCCATCCACCAGCCCTCAACGCAGGCGCGGGGGCCTTCATGCCCCCAAACGCCGCCCTCCCCCGCCCCGTTCAGCGCGGCGCCGCCTCCGCCACGAAGCCCGCAGCATCGAAACCCTGCAGCAGCGCCCGCGCCGCGCCCTCGGACTTCGCCCGCAGCCAGGCGCCCCAGGCATCGTCCGGCAGGATCACCACCGAACGCTTCTCGTCCTCCGGCTTGTGGAAGCGCTGCATCAGCGGATGCCCGTCGGCGTTGATCGTCAGCATCGTCATCGACCACACCGCCGCCCCGCCCTCACGCCCCTCGCCTGCCTTGACCACCCTGCGCTCCCACAGCCCCGCAATCCCCATCGGCCGCCCATCCTGCCGACGGATCGCCCAGCGCACCGCCCTCCCCGTCTCGTAGCACGGCTCGTACAGCACCTCCGCCGGGATGATGCACAACTGCCCGCGCTGCCAGGCGTCCCGGAACGAGGGCTTCTCGGCCAGCGTCTCGCTGCGGGCGTTGTAGGTCGAACGCACGATCTTCGCGTCCCGCGCCCAGCCCGGCACCAGCCCGAAAGACGCCGGCACCCACTGCCGCGGCGCGAAATTGGTGACGATAGGCACCACCGAACCCGGGTACGCCTCGCCATAGGCGAAATCAGGGGGTGGTAGCGGGAAGGATTTCAGGGATTCGGGGGTGGAGGGGCGGTAGTTGGCGCACATGGGCGGGTGCGGGGCCGCCGCACTCGGATACCATAACTTTAAGGCCTCCAGACAAGTCTCTGCCGTTCTGGAGCTTGTAGCCGAAGTGGCTCTTGCAGTGCTTCTGGGTCCAGCTCGCGTCGATGTCCTTCTGGCGCCGCTTGGCGGGTTTCCAGCCGACCAGCATCGCCCCCTGAGCGATCAGCGCCTTCTCGGCCCCGACTGTTGTGCTGCGTCAGGGCCGGCACCAGAGTGGCGTCGATGATCTGGCCACCGCGGGCGATGAAGCCTTTTTTGAGCAGTTGCGCCGCGACACCATCGAACAGCGCCTCAGCACCCGCTTTGCCGATCCGGTTCTCGAAGGTCCAGACCGTGGTGCGATCGGGGATATTCGTTGCGCTCTCCAGTCCGCAGAAGCGCTTGTAGCTCATCCGGTCGAGCAGTTGGTCTCCATCTGCTCGACCGACAGGTTGTAGAGGCGCTTCAAGACCACGATGCGCACCATCGTCTCGGTCGGTACGGCGGGCGCCCACCCTGCGGGCTGACCGGCCGCGGCGCGATGCGGTCAACCTCGGCCGCCCGGGTCACGAAGTCGACGTGCGACTCGATCTCGGCCAGCGGATCGCCCAGGGTATCGATCCTCTTAAAGTGATGATCAAAGGCGAACAGGTCGGTCTTGATGGCGCTACGAGGTTTCATCGCGGCAGAGGGCTACGGGGTTCAGGATGGCAGAATTTTACGAAGCGGAGGGTGGGGCGAGGTTTTTCGAGGCGCCCATATGGTATTATAATGATGTTTAATTGATTGTTCCTGGTCGCTTTTTTGTGTGCCCTTGATAATTCTTGAGGTTTTCTAAAAGCGTTCTTCTTTAGAAGACTAGTTTAAGTTTTTATTATTTTTATTGGTTGTGTTGTTAAGGGGGGCGTGTGGTGCCACATCCGGAAGCATACTTGGCTAGCGCAACTTGCGTTGCAACTTTCAATATTGATAAGCAAATCCGCTATCGCGTAGCGGATATAGAGAATGCGTTTCGCTCGACAGTCGTTTCGCAGGCCGTCGGGACTAATGTTGCTGATAATGCACCACCCAATATTCCGCGCTTCACATTGCAGTCAGGTCAAAAAGTTATTTCCGTTTCTCAAGTTCAGTGTCAAATGGACATGAACTTTGCCGAGCAAAGAAAGACATTTGATCAGGTCGGCGCGGTAGTAAGAAAGAACTTTGCTGGGTTTTGGGCCGGCGTTCGCAAGCTAAAGAGCTTAGAAGAAGTGCGAGATGTCGGCTTGGTGCTTTCTTTTAATGTTAGTTCTAAGAAGCCCATTCCCGAGCTTAGCGAAGAGTTGTACTCGCGCTATTTGAATATTCCTTCGCTAGGCAACGTGGCCAGCGTCGGCTTTCAGACAGGATTCACCTCTCTAGACGGAAATATATTTATCAACCTTTCCGTCGGCACTTATGAAGTGCGTGAAGCGCATCTTGAAAACTCGATGCACGATGGAGGTCAGATATTTTTAGCTCTAGATCAGATGCGAGTTTCAGAGTCCGGTGTAGAGGTTAAGTGGGACGTGAATTCAAAACCCCTTGTTTCTCAAGGTGAGATTACACCAGAAGATATTGACGACGTTTTGTTTGAGTCGCTAAATCAAATGCTGGAAGAGCATAACGGCGATTTTTTTTCGTGGATTGAATGATCGGTATGGTCACGAAGATGGCTAAACTTAAGCTCGTTTCGAGTCATTCCTCATCGACATCCAGAATTGAAGCTCATGACACAGACCTGCAGACCAGAACAGAGTCTGTAGATCCCGAAAATTATTTCGGGCCAGAGATTGCTCTTAGCGGGAAAGATGCCTCCGAGTACTGGCGGGATTATTCCCTTTTTCACCATAGCGTTAAGACTGTTTATCGTAATTCGCAGTTATTTTCTGCCTGCTTGATAAAGTGGAAAAAGGATACTGCTTACTCGTCCTCCTTGAGTGACATTGTAATGCACCCTTCGTATCAAAGAATTATTGGCATTGGTCCGGATGCTGTTCCGTTTATCCTTCAAGAACTAGCTGAAAATGGCGGTCATTGGTTCTGGGCGCTGCAAGCCCTAACAGGTGAAAACCCTGTACAAGAAGAAGATTTTGGTCGAATAAAAAAAATGAAGGAAGCTTGGCTGAGTTGGGGACGAGAGAGAAATTTGGTTGAGCTCTAATTTTTCATTCCTTGTTTCGAAGTTGAAATAATCTGCGATGAGTGATTTTAAAGCCTGCTTTCCTTTGCTTGATGATTCCAATCATCGGCTTACCAGTCCTTCTACATCTGATTATAACTGCATCGCATGGGCTGCAGAGGAAGACGATCGCTGGTGGTGGCCGTCACCTATTGGTCTTGGATATTGGCCGCCGTCGGTCCCTCGAGTTGAGAGTTGCGATGCGTTCTTGCGGGCTTTTGAAACTCTAGGGTATGTTCAATGCGACAATAGCGAACTGGAGGACGGGTTTGTAAAAGTGGCTCTGTATGTAAGTGACGCTGGAAAACCAACCCATATGGCTCGCCAATTGACTGATGGGACATGGACGAGTAAATTAGGGCAGAGCAATGATATCAACCACATCACAGCTGAAGTTATTTCGGGACCTGCTTATGGTAACGTCGGTTTTTTCTTGAAAAAGGAGAAATAGATTTTTCCTTATAGCCATTTGCATTAAGCCCTTACGGAATTCTGCCGTTCATATTCGCCGGTGGTGGCGGGTCCGACACCGGCAGCTTTTCCGTCCAATCTTCGATCTCCCTTATTAGCCACGCCACGTGCCGTTCCGAAGCTTCACGAGGCTTCGGGAAGGTACGGGCTCGGATCGTTCTTCGAGTGCTGCGGCTTTCCTCGCCAACCATACGTTGCAACACCACACAGCCGACGCTGGCAGCCCGGCCACAGCACCGTATCAATCTCCTTGCCACTGGGAGTGCTCCAGCTCAGCTGCAGCACGGTGCTTCAGTCCCGCCCTCATCAGGTTTCTGGCGCGATTGTACGGCCGCTTCAACTGCCGCCACAGCGTGCAACGCAGCTTGCGCCTGAGCCAACCGTGGAGATCTTCCATCACGACGTCAGTAACACCATGGCACCCGTGAGGATCTCCCCGGGTATGACGCACCCACCTTCACGCTTATACCTGTCGGATATACATCACAGCGTTCCGTGCAAGTTTCGGGCTTTGACGATAATGGCCGCCTCACCCAGCTGCGATGCCTCATATCCGCTTCCTGTTCGTCAGGCCAGCGCTTTGCCTTCGGCTTCCTCCAGATGCGCAGTTACCCGCGACACCCTTGCCGTTCAGCTAACTCTTCCCCTTGCCGGGCGAGTAGAGGACTTGCACCTCCAAGTAAGTGCGCCCTGCCGGGCGCACCATCAAAAAGCCCGCTTCCGCGGGCTCATTTCAGGCAGTCTCACCTACCCCCATCACTCCTCCGCCTTCACCTTCTTCGGCCGGCGGGACTTGTGTTCCGATTTCTTCTTCAAGCCCAGCGAGGCGATCTGGTTGGAGTTGTCGCCGTATTGGGCGCGGACTTCGTTTTTGGAGGTACTCATCCGTCCGTGGAGTTCGAGGGAGGAGTCGTTGAGGTCGTCGCGCATGGCGTCGAGGGCGACCTGATGGGCGATGATGGCTTCCTGCTTGGCGCGGATACTGTCGACGATGGGGGCGATGGCTTCGACGGTGGCGTTGGGGTCGTGGGGCTTGTAGTCGGTGAGGAGCTTGAGGGCGTAGAAGGCGTCGATGTCTTCCTGGAGTTCCTTGGCAGTGATGCGGCGGCGGGTGCTGGCGGGCATGCTGTCTCCTTTGGGTTGTGCGGCCGGGAGGTGGCGCTGGCCGAGGCGTCAGATTAATGCGTTCACCATACTCGCACAAGCTTTGGCGACAATGATGTACCGATAAGCGGGGGATGCCGTCCGGTAGTTGCCGGATGAGGTCGGCGCAGCGGATGCACGATGGCGGGGGTGCCGGGGGCTTCGCGCGGGTTCACGAGGCATGTTGCAGGCCTGCAATGCCCTTCGAGCGGCGTGCAATGGGTCTCGGGAGGCTTGCGACTGTCGATG
Organism: Zoogloea sp.; assembly: GCA_023150125.1. GTDB lineage: Bacteria > Pseudomonadota > Gammaproteobacteria > Burkholderiales > Rhodocyclaceae > Zoogloea. The sequence goes on along the minus strand of JAKLLM010000158.1, from coordinate 982 downwards.
GGGGGCGGCCCATCGATGGTTGCGGGCGTGCAACCATCAGTTGCAGGCGTGTCGAGATGAGTTGCAGGCTTGCAACCCTTCTCATCATAGTAAAAACCCTTGTTTGCACGCGTGCGATTAAGGGTTTTTACTATGATGAGAGGCTTTGCAGGCGTGCAACGCTTCTCGTGGACCATGTCGAGAAGCTCGAGCGCGTGCACGAGAACCTCGAGCGCCCGCACGAGAAGCTCGAGCGCTTGTACGAGGGCCTTGGCGGGGTGGACATGGGCCGGGGGGATCGGCCCGAGGGTGTCGAGGCCCGCCGCTGCCGTGCCCTGCGGGCGGCCGCTCAGGCGGCGTGGCCGGCCTTGCGGAGGCGCACGGTGAACCAGAAGGTGGCGCCCTGCCCCGGGGTGCTGTCGACGCCGATCTCGCCGCCCATCAGGCGCACGATGCGCTGGCTGATGGCCAGCCCGAGGCCGGCGCCGCCGTACTGGCGGGTAGTGGAGTTGTCGGCCTGCTCGAAGGCGGTGAACAGGCGCTGGATGTCGGCGGCGGCGATGCCGATCCCGCTGTCCTGGATCTCGAAACGCAGCTGCAGCCCGGCCGGGGTGTCTTCGCCACGGGCGATGCGGAGGGCGATGGCCCCGGCCTCGGTGAACTTGATGGCGTTGCCGAGCAGCTTGACCAGCACCTGGCGCAGCCGCGCCTCGTCGCCGCGCAGGGCCAGGGCGGCCAGCTCGGGGGGCTGGGCCAGTTGCAGGGCGAGCCCCTTGTTGCGGGCCGTGGCGCCGATCTCGGCCTGGGTTTGCGCCACCAGGGTGCCGAGGGTGAAGTCGGTTTCGTCGAGGGTGATGCGCTGGGACTCGATGTTGCTGATCTCGAGGATGTCGTTGATGAGGCCGAGCAGCTGCTGGGAGGAGCGGTCGGCCTTCTGGAGCAGGTCGATCTGCTTGGGGTCGTCGGCCCGGCGCAGCGCCAGGCTGGTGAGGCCCATGATGCC
>JAKLLM010000157.1 GCA_023150125.1 Zoogloea sp. | reverse complement strand
CCAGCATCAGGGCCGACAGGCGGTCGACCACCAGCGCGATGCCGAAGGGCGCCGCCCAGTTCGAGGCCAGGTAGACCCCGACGCCACCCGGCCAGTGCCCGCCGTCGGCCATCTGCAAGAGGGCCAGCGACAGCAGCCACAGCAGCACGCCGCTCACCGCGCTGGTGGCGAACTTGAGCCCGTGGCGGTTCTGATTGACCGGGATCAGCAGCGCACCCACCAGCAGGGGCAGCAGCACCGGCACCACGATGAGGTGCTGCATCCAGGGCAGGGCGCTCATTCGCGGGGCTCCTCGCCATCGACGTGGTCGCTGCCTGTGAGGCCCCGCGCGCCGATGATCATCACCAGGTACAGCGCGGTGGTGGCAAAGCCGATGACGATCGCGGTGAGCACCAGGCCCTGGGGCACGGGGTCGGCAAACAGCGCCGGGTCGACGGCCGGCGTCGGGGTGATCGGCGGCTGGCCCACCCACAGGCGGCCCATCGCAAAGATGAACAGGTTAACCGCATACGACATCAGCAGCAGCCCGGTGATGAGCTGGAAGCTGCGGGGGCGCAGGATCAGCCACACCCCCGAGCCGAACATCACCCCGACTGCGATGGACAGCGTGAGCTCCATCAGTTCGTCCTCCGTCCGCTAACAGGTGGCGCCGCCCGGGCCGCGTCGTCGCCGGGCAGGCGGTGGGCGCGCAGGGACTGGTGGGCCAGCGCCACCAGCATCAGCATGGTCGTGCCGACCACCACCACGAACACCCCGAGATCGAACACGAAGGCGCTGGGCAGGTGCAGCTCGCCCAGCACCGGCCAATCCACGTGGGCGGTGTGGGTGGTGAGGAAGGGGTGCCCGAACAGCCACGCACCCAGGCCGGTCGCACAGGCCAGCACCAGCCCGAAGCCCAGCCAGCGGTGGGGCCGCAGCTGCAGGTGGCTCTCGACCCACACCGTGCCGGCGAGCATGTACTGGACCAGGATCGCCACCGAGAAGATCAGCCCGGCCACGAAGCCTGTTGGCCTGCTCGGCCGGCGTCTGGGTGCTGGCCGGGTCCACGTCGTGCTGTTGCTGGGCCGGGATCAGCACGCTCTCGGGCGCCGGCCGGAAGCGGCGGAGCAGGGCGTACACCGTGAGCGCGACGATGGCCAGCACGGTGATCTCGCCCAGCGTGTCGAAGCTGCGGAAATCCACCAGCAGCACGTTGACCACGTTGCTGCCGCCCCCGCCGGTGAGGGCGTTCTGCAAAAAGAAGTCGGCGATGGTGTCCGAGGCCGGGTGCACCAGCACCGCATAGGTGAGCGCCGCCATGCCGAGCCCGGCCGCCGTCGCCACCACGAGGTCGCGGGAGCGGCGCAACCACGCCATCCGCGCCGGCTCGTCTGCGCCCGCCTCGATGCGCGGCGGCAGCCAGCGCAGGCCGAGCAGGATCAGCACCGTGGTGACGGTCTCCACCATCAGCTGGGTGAGCGCCAGGTCGGGCGCCGACAGCCACAAAAAGGTGGCCGCCGTGACGATGCCCGTGCCCCCCATCAGCGCCAGCGCCGCCAGGCGGTGGTACTTCGCCATCCACGCCGCGCCGACCGCGCAGCCGCCGCCGATCAGCCACACCGCGGCGAACAGCGGGTCGAAGCCCTGCCGCGGCGCGTGGCTCCAGGCCGGCGGCGCACCGGCCAGCAGCAGTGGCACGGCCAGCAGTGCCAGCACCAGCAGCAGCAACTGGGGCTGCAGCCGCTGCGTGCCGAGGTGCGCCAGCAGCCAGCCGGCGCCGCGGGTGAGGCGCAGCATCGTGCTCTCGTAGATCTGCGCCCCGTTCAGGCGATGCACCAGCGGCACCGTGTCGCGCTCCTGAAGCTGCAGGTAGCGCCGCAGCAGCGCGTACAGCAGCACGCCGCCGGCCAGGGCCAGCGTGCTCATCAGCAGCGGGACGTTGAAACCGTGCCACACCGCCAGGTCGTAGTCGGGCATCGCAGCCCCCAGGGTGGCCACCGCGGCCAGGTGCAGGACAGGCTCGATGCTGACGGCAGGCAGGATGCCCACCACCAGGCAGGTCAGCACCAGCAGCTCCACCGGAAAGCGCATCCAGCGCGGCGGCTCGTGGGGCGCCCGGGGCAGCGCCTTGGCCGGCGCGCCGAAGAAGATCGAGATGAAGCGCAGCGAATAGGCCACACCGAACACCCCCATCGCCAGCGCCGCGTAGGACATCCACCAGTTGGTGTCGCCGCCCACCAGCAGGGTCTCGGCAAAGAACATCTCCTTCGACAGGAAGCCGTTGAGCAGCGGCACCCCCGCCATCGCCGCACTGGCGACGATGGCCAGCGTGGCGGTGACCGGCAGCGCGTGGCGCAGGCCGCTGAGCACCCGCATGTCGCGGGTGCCGGTCTCGTGGTCGATGATGCCGGCGGCCATGAACAGCGAGGCCTTGAAGGTGGCGTGGTTGAGGATGTGGAAGATCGCCGCGACGATGGCCAGCGGCGTGCCGATGCCGATCAGCGTGGTGATGAGGCCCAGGTGGCTGATCGTCGAATAGGCCAGCAGGCCCTTCAGGTCATGCTGGAAGATCGCGATGAAGGCGCCGATCAGCAGCGTGCACACGCCGGCGCCGCCGATGATCCAGGTCCACTCCGGCGTGCCCGACAGGGCCGGCCACAGCCGCACCAGCAGGAACACCCCGGCCTTCACCATCGTTGCCGAGTGCAGGTAGGACGACACCGGCGTGGGCGCCGCCATCGCGTGGGGCAACCAGAAGTGGAAGGGGAACTGGGCGCTCTTGGTCAGCGCCCCGAGGGCGATCAGCACCAGCGCCGGCAGGTAGAGCTCGTCGGCGCGGATCCGCTCGCCCGCCGCCAGCACCACGTCGAGGTCGTAGCTGCCGACGATGTTGCCCAGCACCAGTACGCCGGCCAGCAGGCACAGCCCGCCGCTGGCCGTCACCGTGAAAGCCATCCGCGCGCCCCGCCGGGCGTCGGCCCGGTGGTGCCAGTAGCCGATCAGCAGAAACGAGGTGAGGCTGGTGAGTTCCCAGAACACCACCAGCTGCACCAGGTTGCCCGACAGCACCACCCCCAGCATCGAGCCCATGAAGGCCAGCAGAAAGGCAAAGAAGCGCGGTACCGGGTCGGCCGCCGACATGTAGTAGCGCGCATACAGCACCACCAGCAGGCCGATGGCGAGCACCAGCATCGTGAACACCCAGGCCAGCCCGTCCACCCGCAGCACGAAGTACAGCCCCTGGGCGGGCAGCCAGGCCAGCTCCTCGCGCAGCACCTGGCCGGCAGCCACGGCGGGGTAGAGCGAGCCGGCCACCAGCAGGCCGCCGGCCGCGACCGCGATGGCCAGCCACGACTCGCGGTTGCGGGCATCGGCCGGCATCACGGCGGCGAGGAGACTGCCCAGGAACGGGACGAGGACAAGGGCGGCAAGCAACATCGGAATCTGGATAGGACAAGACCGGGGTTCATCGGAAGCGGCCAGGCCGGGCGTGCCGCGGTGCACCGGCAGCTCTGACTGCAATCTTAATGCCAGACACAACAAAGGGCCGGAGGTTCCACCGATTGCATGCGATCAGGGACGAGACACGCGCAGCTCCGGGGGTTGGATCAGTCAGCGTCACCCGACTTCGCCCCGATGCGCCGGAAGAGAGCACAGGCCGTCCAGCGAGGTGCCCCCCTGCCAAGGGGGGACAGGGGGGTCTGGCGACGGGGTGACGCGAGTTCATGCTCGTCGCCCGCCAACCCCTCCCCAGCCCTCCCCTTGTCAGGGGAGGGAGCAGCGTGCCTGTGGGGTCAGCGCAGCATCACCCGACTTCGCCCCAGAGCACAGGCGACGGATGAAGCCCCCCGTGCCGGGGGAACTTTGCCTACCTGCGGGGTTCCGACTATAAGCACCCGGCTGGCAACACCACGGGCCGGGCCCCAGCCGAAACGAAGGAGGGCTCCATGAATCCATTGCGCCGCATCCTGGCCACCACCGACCTGTCCGCTCCCGCCCGGCATGCCGCCGAGCGGGCCGCGCTGGTGAGCCAGGAGACCGCCGCCCAGCTCGACCTGCTGCACGTGGCCAATCTGGCCCCGCTGGAGCGCCTGCGCCAGCTGATGGGCAGCAGCCCGTCCGAGCTCGAAACCCGCGTGCTCGATGCGGCGCGGCACAAGCTGCACGACCTCGCCGCCGCGATCCAGGCGCGCTTCGGCATCGCCGCCGGCACCCGCGTGGTGGCGGGCGCGCTGCTGCCCGAGCTGGCGCAGGAGTCCGACGCCCTGGCTGCCGGCCTGCTGGTGTGCGGTGCCAAGGGCGAGAGCGTGATCCGCCACTTCGTGCTCGGCACCACCGCCCTGCGGGTGCTCAGCACCACCCGCTGCCCGGTGCTGGTGGTCAAGCAGCCGCCCCACGAGCCCTACCGGCGGCTGCTGGTGCCCGTCGATTTCTCGCCCTCATCGCTGCGCGCCGTGCGCCACGCCCGCAGCATCGCCCCCGGCGCCGAGATCGTGCTGCTGCACGCCTTCGACGTGCCCTTCGAGGGCAAGCTGCGCTACGCCAGCGTGGACGACGAGGTCATCCACCACTACCGCATCGTGGCCAAGCAGGAGGCCATCCAGCGGCTCCAGGCCCTGCGCGACCAGGCCGGCCTGCCGGCCCTGGGCACCCGCCTGCTGGTGCTGCACGGCGACCCCACCTTCCGCATCATCGAGCAGGAGCAGGAGTGCGACTGCGACCTGATCGTGGTGGGCAAGCACGGCGAGGGCATGCTCGAGGAGCTGCTGCTCGGCAGCGTCACCAAGCATGTGCTGGCCGAGTCGCAGGGGGACGTGCTGGTGTCGGTGTAAGCGCAGCCAGAAACGAAGGGGGGATGCCCGGCGACTCCGGACACCCCCCTCGTGTTGCCGGCGCGGGTGAAGCGCCGGTGTGGGCCAGATCAGCGGGCCAGGTCGATCGCGTACACGCCCAGCCCCTTGCCGGAGCCGTCGTCGTCGCGCAGCACGCTGACGTTGCCGAGGCCCAGGGCCTGGGCCACGCCGAGCTTGCCGCTGGCCGACTTGAAGGTCACCGGGCCGGCCGTGGCGATCTGCGTGAAGCGCCAGCTGCGGGTCGCCCCGTCGGTGGCGAGCGTCAGGTTGCGGCGCGCCTTGATGTAGTCGATCAGCACATCCCGGTTGGCGTCGGGCGAGGCGTAGATCACGTTGCTGCCGTTGAGGCCGGGGAAGCCGCCGCCGCCCGAGCCGCGGTAGTTGTTGGTGGCCACGATGAACTCGGCCGCCGCGTCGATCGCCGCGCCCTTGTAGAGCAGGTTGCGGATGCGGCTGCCGGCGGGCTGGCTCACGTCGATCTCATAGCTCAGGTCGGCCGAGGTGAACACGTCGAAGTTGTAGCCCGGGAAGCCCGACACCAGGGCCTGCTCGGTGGTGAGCGTGGGGTCGATGCGGTTGAAGCGCTCGGCGGCCTTCTCCAGCCAGGCCTTGATGCCGGCGCCGGTCACCTTCACCGCATACACGGTGTTGGGGTAGAGGTAGAGGTCGGCGGCGTTGTTGATGGCGATGTTGCCGGCCTTCACGTCGGTGAAGTCGGAGCCGCCGGCAAAGCCGCTCTTGAAGGGCGCGCTCACCGACAGCACCGGCAGGCTCGCGTAGGCGGGCAGGTTGGCGGCCACGTAGCGGGCCACGTAGTCGGCCTGGGCGGCATTCACGATCTGGATCGCCGACACGTCGCCCACGTCGGCAAAGTAGGTGCTCATCGCAAAGTCCGACTGGCCGATGGGCGTCTTCACGTAGTCGATGGCCGAGGCGTGCTCGGCCTGCACGGCGGCCGAGACCGCGGTGTCGGCCGCCACGTAGCTGCGGGTGGCGGAGTCGAGCAGGGTCTTGCGCAGGCTCACCTGGGTCTTGTCCCTGGCGATGCTCCACTTGCCGTTCTTCACCTCCAGGCTGAAGCTGATCACCCCGATGGCCTTGCCCCAGTAGCTGGGCATCACCGCCGGCACGTCGTGGAGGGTGCCCTTCACCTTGTCCACGCCGCTGGCGTTGCAGCTGGTGGTGGCGCAGGTGGCGTTCGGGAACTCGCTGTGGGAATGCCCCATCAGGATCGCGTCGATCCCGGCCACCTTGGCCAGGTGGTAGTTGGCGTTCTCCATGGTCGGCGAGTAGGCGCTGCTGTCGAAGCCCCCGTGGGAGGCGGCGATCACCAGGTCGGCGCCGGCCGCGCGGGCCATCGGCACGTACTTGCCGGCGGTCTCGACGACGCCCTGCACGTCCACCTTGCCGTCGAGCCAGCGCTTGTCCCAGGCCAGGATGCCGGGCGGCGTGAAGCCGATCACCGCCACCTTCACCGTGCTCTCGAAGGGCTTGCCGTCCTTGTCGGTGCCGGTGATCTTCTTGTCGATCATCACGTAGGGCGGGTAGAGCGTGTTGCCGTCCTTGCGGCTGGTGACGTTGGCCAGCGCCAGCGGAAAGTCGGGGCCCTTGCACCGGGCCTGGGCCGACACCGCCGGCATGCCGTCCACGTTGAAGCGGGCGCCGGTCACCTGGGCCAGGTAGGGCAGGCCGTAGTTGAACTCGTGGTTGCCCAGCGTGCCGGCGTCGTAGCCGATCGCGTCCATCGCCTTGTAGGTGGCCAGCTTGTCGGTGCACGCCACCGGGCTCACCAGGGCCTGGTAGTCGGCCAGCGCGGTGCCCTGGATGGTGTCGCCGTTGTCGATCAGCAGGGTGTTCGGGAAGTCGGCGCGGGCCTGGCGGATCAGCGTGGCGGTGCGCTCGAAGCCCACCGACTTGTCCTCGGCGAGCTTGAAATAATCGTAGCCCAGCACATTGGCGTGGAGGTCGGTGGTTTCCAGCACCGCGAGCTGGGCGGTGGCGGCCTCGGGCAGCGTGGCGGCCTTGTCGTCGCTCCCGGCACAGCCGGCCAGCGCCAGCACGGAGGAGAGCAGGAGGGCCTGGAACGCCCGACGGGGCGGCAAGGAGGCAGTAAGCATGGCGAAGGGGGCGGGAGTGGGAAAGCCGCCCACACTAAGCACGCTTCGTGACAGCGGGATGAGCCCCGTGTGATGTTGGATTGACACCACGCAGAGGCCCGCCCCGCGCGGGCGCAAGCCTCAGCCCTTGCCCACCAGCTGTTCGTAGGGCGGAGCGCCCGGCGCCGTCAGCCGCAGCTCGAGGTAGGCCGCCTTCAGCTCTGCCGCGGCCTGGCTGAAGGCCAGCAGCAACTCCTGGTCGCCAGGCTCGAGCTCGGCCAGGTCGCCGTCGACGGCGCTCTTGATGCGACGGATCTCGGCGTCGACGGCCTGTATCGCCATGGCCAGGGTTTGCACGCTCAAGGGGGTCATCTTGCTTCTCCTGTGGCAAGGGCCCGATCAGCGGGCGTCTTCATGGCGTTTCACGATCGCGTTGCGGGCCAGGTTGTCGAGCGCGCCCTTGTAGGCGTCGAGGGGCATTCTCAGCATGGCGGCCTCGATCTGGTAGTGCTCGGCCTGGTACACCTCGTTATACCCCGTATGGCGTACCCGCAAGGAGTCCGGGACGACGGTGCCCTCCGGGATATGGAAGTACCACCAGTGCTTCGCGCCAAAGACACCGCTCCTGTTGAACAGGGAAGTGCCGCGTCCCGGATCGACCACCTCCTGCCCTTCGTGGGGGTAGGGATGCACATCGGCGAGCCGGGTACGGGTCTCGGCTTTGCCGTTGACGCGGACTTGGTAGCTCGAAGCCTTGAAGGACGGATACAGGACGCCGGCCACTGCGTGATCATTGACGATCACTCCTTCCGGGAAACTCTCCTTGCGGACGCTGCGATACAGATGGGTTTCGGTTGTTGCCACCAGACACCTCCAGTCGGGTTCTACACGTGAAGCGTGGGCGGGCAGGGTGCCCGGGCCTTCCCGGCCCGGGGCGCCGGCGGCCCTCAGGCCACGAGGCCGGCGCGGTTCTTGAGCAGTGCAATCACCCCCTGGTCGGGCCTGATGAAGCCGTTGGCGTCGAGTTCGTATTCCTGCACATCGCCCTTCAGCGTCACCGTGTCGTTCACATTGCCGCCCACCACGCGGACGACGTCGGGCGTCACCTCCACCACGATGTCCGAGTGGCTGATGTACTGCGAGTGGTTCTCGGCATAGGAGTAGGTGAGTCTGCCCTTGTCGCGGTTGCGCTGGATGATGTCGCCGAGCTCCGGCTTCATCTCGGTGATGCGATAGCCCCAGAACGGCTTGTCCAGCCGCTTGGTCAACCGCGCCTTGATGGCGTTGTTGACGAACACCGAGTGGCTCGCTGCAAACTGGAAGCCGGCGTAGGCCGGGCCCGCCCGGCGCACGACCCACGAGATGAAGGCCGCAGACCAGGGCACCTGCCTGCCCTCGGCGTCACGGCTGCGGCCGTCGTAGGGCTCTCCGATCGCTGCCCACATCTCCCG
>JAKLLM010000156.1 GCA_023150125.1 Zoogloea sp. | reverse complement strand
CGGTGGGCGGTCTGCAGGCTGAGCAGGCGTCGCCCCATCTCGACCATGATCCGGCCCGATTCGAAGTGGGCCAGGCGTCTCTCGAGCGCTGCGGTGTGGGCGCGGGCGGCATCCTGCCCGGCGAGGGCGGCCTCGGCGGCCGCGAGCTGGCGGCGCAGCGCGGCGAGTTCGCGGCGCAGGCCGGCCTTGAGTTCGGCGTTCTCCCTTTCGAGCTGGGCGAGCCGATGGGGGGCGTCGGCCTGCCCGGAGCCGGCGGGCGCGCTGGCCGGCTGGCGTTCAGGGGCGGGGCACATGGTGCTTGTCCTGGGGGGCGAGGTCGAGGCGGTGGCTCGCGCGTTCGCAGAGTTCGGCGATTTCCCGGTCCACCCGCGGGTCGTCGGCAAGGCGGGAGAGGAGGTCGGCGGCGCGGCGGGCCGAATGGGGGCAGCCGGTTTCACCGAAGCTGAGGAGCTGGCTCAAGGCGCCGGCCCACAGGCTGGCGGGGGCCGTGGAGAGGGGCTGGGGCCCGGTGAGATGGTTCATGCTTCACCCTGTTTAAATGAGAATTGATCTCAATTTAAACCGTTTCAGGTGCCGTGTAAACGAGAATCGATCTCAACAACGTGGGGCGGGAAAAATTGCTTCCGCCCTTCGCCGCACTGGGCGCAGCAAGAGGGGAGCGAGACGGGGGCTGTGCAGCGGATGAGCCGGGGCGGCGCGGCAGCCGCCCTGGCTCAGCAGCGCGCCAAGCCAGGCCCGACGCGCGTTACGGGGCTTACTCGAAGGGCTTCGGCTGCGGCGTGGTGTTGGACGACGGCGGCAGGATCGGCAGCTTGAAGCTGGGCTGCTTGCCGGTGAGCGTCTTCAGGAAGGCCACGATGCTGGCGTTCTCTTCGGTGGTGAATTGCTTGCCGAGTTGCAGGCGGCCCATGGTGTCGACGGCCTTCTCGAGGGTGGCGGCTTCGCCGTCGTGGAAGTACGGATAGGTGAGTTCCACGTTGCGCAGGGTCGGCACCTTGAAGTTGAAGCGATCGGCGTCCTTGCCGGTGACCGCGGAGCGGCCTTCGGCGGGGCTGGTGGCCTTGTACGGCTCGACCACGCCCATCTTCTGGAAGGAGGTGCCGCCGACGGCCGGGCCGTTGTGGCAGGCCACGCAGCCGCTGTTCTTGAACAGCGCGTAGCCGGCGAGTTCCTTCTCGTTGAGGGCCTTCTTGTCACCCTTCAGCCACTTGTCGAAGCGGGAGTCGGGGGTGACCAGGGTTTCCTCGAAGGCGGCGATGGCGGTGGTGACCTTGCCGATGTCGACCGTGTCGGTGCCGAAGGCGCCCTTGAACTCGGCGACGTACTGGGGAATCGACTTCAGCACGTCGATTGCCAGTTCGTGGGTAAAGGCCATCTCACCCGGGTTGGCGATCGGGCCACCGGCCTGCTCCTTCAGATCCTTGGCGCGGCCGTCCCAGAACTGGGCGACGGAGAAACGGGAGTTGAGTACCGTCGGCGAGTTGATCGGGCCCTTCTGCCAGTTGTGGCCGATGGAGGTCTTGAGGTTGTCGGTACCGCCCATCGAGAGGTTGTGGCAGGAGTTGCAGGAGATGGCGCCGGACTTGGAGAGCCGCGGATCGTAGTAGAGCTTCTTGCCGAGTTCGACCAGCTGGGGGTTTTTGACCACAGCAGGCTGGATCGGGCTGATGGGCTCGGCGGCGGGCTTCGCGGCCCAGACGCCCAGGCTGCCGACGAGGGCAGTGATGGCAAGGGCAAGTTGTGAGATCTTCATCGCGGTACGTCCTCCTGGATTGCGGCAAATCAATGTCAAAAAAATATCTAAAAAGGTTTTTCAGGGCCATTTTAGGTATCCCGACATTAAACAGACATTAATCGCCGTGAATCTTGATGTATGTCATGGAGAATGTTCGGCGAGGCTTGAGGGCTTGCTGGGGCGGGCGTAAACAGCCAGCGGGGCGTGCCCCGGCATCCCGGAACACGCCCCGCTGGCGTGGTTTGAAGCGGCTGGCTTACTTGGCGGCGGGCGCCTCGGCCGGCTTGGCATCAGCCGGCTTCGCGGCAGCTTCGGCCGCCGGTTTGGTGGCTTTCTTGGCCTTCTTCACTTTGGCGGCCGCCTTCTTGTCGAGCTTGGCCGGTTCGGCCTTGACGGCTTCGGCGGGCTTGGTGGCATCCGCCGGCTTGGCGGCTTCGGCAACCTTGGCCGGCTCGGCGGCCTTCATGGCGTCGGCCTTCACCGCCTCGACCTTCTTCTCGACCGCAGCGCTGGCGGCGGCCGGCTTGACCGCCGGCGCGGCGATGGGGGCGGCAGCGGGCGCCTGGGCGAAGGAGGCGGACGCGAAACCGGCGGCGATGGCGAGGGCGATGATCTTGTTCAGCATTTGCATTCTCCTTGAAAGGACGGGGGTTGTTCGTTCCGGGTGGCGTGATTGCCGGCCCTTGCTGCGAACAACGCGGTGCTGCCGGGCTGGGTTGGCAGCGGAGATGTAAGGCCATGTTGGTTTGTAACCGCGGCACAGGCAGGCGCCTGCTTGACGGGCAGGTCAACTTGGCAGCGCGCCCTGACGTGCTAAAAACAATAACGACTCGCGTTTTCTTTCGTGGCCGGGCGATGGCGGGGGAAATGGGGCGGGTGGCGCAGACCAGGAGAAGACCATGGATCAAATCGCAAGCTTTCGCCGCGCCGTTGCCGTGGCGGCCCTGCTGGTGGCTTCGGGGGCGGGGGCGGAGGTCATCAGTTATTCGACAGCCCTGAGCGGCGCGGCCGAGGCGCCGCCGAACGCTTCGCCGGGCACCGGCTGGGCGACCCTCTGGCTGGACACCACGGCCCACACGATGCGCCTCGAGACGAGCTTCTCGGGTTTGCTGGGCAACACCACCGCAGCGCACATCCACTGCTGCACCAGCGTGCCCGAGGCGGGAACCATCGGGGTGGCGACGCAGGTGCCCAATTTTGTCGGCTTTCCGCTCGGGGTGACGGCCGGCACCTATGACTTCACGTTCGACCTCACCGCGGCGACCAGCTGGAACCCGGCCTTCATCACGGCCAACGGCGGCAGCACGGCGTCGGCGGAGGCGGCCCTGGTGGCCGGGCTGAACGCCGATCGGGCCTATCTGAACATCCACACCACGCAGTTCGGTGGCGGAGAGATCCGTGGCTTCCTGACCCGGGACGTGCCCGAGCCGGCGGTGCCCGCGCTGCTTGGCGTGGCGGCCGTGGCGGCGCTCGCGAGCCGGCGCCGGCGCTGAGACTCAGCCGATGCCCGGCGTCCGGTTGCGCCGGGCCAGGATGAAGGCGGCGAGGCGCTTGTCGGTGAGCATGATGTGGCGCAGCAGCCAGTCGTTGAGGAAGGCCAGCAGCGACTCGGGCGGTGTCAGGATGCCGGCCTTGAGCTGTTCGCGCACGGCGATCACCTGATGGGTGAAGCCCCGGTGTTCGGCCTGGTGCCGGTGGGTGTCGTGGGCGTCGCTGTGTTCGTAGCCGTACTCCTGCATCAGTGCCTCTTCGGTCTCGAAGTGGTAGAGGGCGTAGCTGAGCAGTTCGTGGGTGATGGCCTCGTAGTCTTCAACGCTGGCGCCGTGGCGCAGCCTTTCGCCGGCCTCGTTGAGGGTGTGGACGAGGATCTGGTGCTGCGCGTCGATCTCGGGCACGCCGGTGATGAGGCTGTCGTTCCAGGCGATGGGTGCGGGCTTGTCCATGGCGGTCGGGCTCCGACGGGGCGTCAGTGGGGCAGCAGGCCGGGCGGGCTTTGCCAGCCTGGGTCGGGCGCGAAGCTGGCGAGCCACAGGTCCAGGTGTTCGGCGGGCAGCGGGCGGGAGATGCCGTAGCCCTGCATGATGTGGCAGCCGGCGCCGAGCAGCGTGCGCACGTGGGCCAGGTCTTCGACGCCTTCGGCCACCACGTCGCGGTGAAAGGCGTCGGCGAGCCCGATGACACCCTGCACGATGGCCAGGTCGCCCGGGTCGTCGAGCATGTCGCGCACGAAGGTCTGGTCGATCTTCAGCACGTCGGCGCCCAGGTGCTTGAGGTGGACCAGCGACGAATAGCCGGTGCCGAAATCATCGAGGGCGAAGCGCACGCCGCGCTGCCGGAAGTCGGAGATCAGCCGGCTCACGGCGCCGACGTCCTCGAGGGCGGCGGTTTCGAGGATCTCGATCTCGAGGCGGTGGGGGTCGGCGTCGGCGTGGCGGGCCAGGATGGCGTCGAGCTGGTCGGCAAACTGGCCGCGCAGCAGCTGCCGTGCGGCGATGTTGACGCTGATGCTCAGGTCGTGGCCCGCGCTGCGCAGCCGGGCTTGCTGGCGCAGGGCTTCGGCGATGACCCAGTTGCCGATGCCGACGATGACGTCTTCGTGCTCGATCAGGGGCAGGAACTCGCCGGGCATGCGCAGCCCGAGCACCGGGTGCTGCCAGCGGATGAGGGCCTCCAGGCCGACCACACGGCCGTGGAGGCAATCCACCTTGGGCTGGTAGTGGAGGATGAACTGGCCGCGATCGAGGGCGTCCTCGATCTTGCGGACCAGCCCGAAGTTGGCCCGCACCCGGGATTCGAGGGTCGGGTCGAAGAGGCTGAAGCGGTTCTTGCCGGCCAGCTTGGCGGTGTACATCGCGTGGTCGGCGTGGCGCAGCAGTTGATCGGGGTCGACCGTGTCGCCGGGGAAGAGCGTCGCGCCGATGCTGGCGGTGACGCGCACCTCGGTGTCGGCAATGAGGTAGGGCGCGGCAAGGGCGTCGAGGATGCGCTTGAGCACGTATTCGCACTGGCCGGCGGTGCTCAGGTCACCGATCAGGAGCGCGAACTCGTCGCCGCCGATGCGTGCCGCGGTGTCCTCGCTGCGCAGGGTGTCCTTGAGGCGCCGGGCCACCTTGCGCAGCAGCAGGTCGCCGGCCTGGTGGCCGAATTCATCATTGACCGCCTTGAAGCCGTCGAGGTCGAGCAGGCACACCGCCAGCCGCTCGCCGTGGCGGCGGGCGTGGGCCAGGGCGCGGTCGATGCGGTCGGAGAACAGCGCGCGGTTGGGCAGCCCGGTGAGGGGGTCGAAATGGGCCTGCTGCTCGAGGCGGAGCTCCTGCTCGACGAGCTGGGTCACGTCCACGGTGATGCTCACGACTCCGCCGGGGCCGCCGTCGGGCGAGCTCAGCGGATGGGCGGCCAGGCGCAGCCAGCGCGTCGCGCCGTCCGCGCGGTTGACACGCAGCAGCAGTGGCGTGGCCTTGCGCCCGCCGAGAAGGGCGTGGGCGACCGGGAAGTCGTCGATCGGGCAGGGCTCGCCGGACTCGGTGCGGCAGTCGCAGGCCAGCTCCGTCCAGTGCCGGCCGGAGCCGAGGGCTTCGGGCGCGGAGAACTGGCGATGGGTGGCCGGGTTGGCGTAGATCAGGTGGCCGGCGTCATCCCACAGCTGAAGGCCTTCCTCGAGGGGGGCCAGGATGGCGGTGATCCGCTGATGCGCGAGATCCACGTCCGGACGATCGATGGGTTCGGGCTTGGCCACTTCGTTGCGCTCCTGGCCGCTGGGGAGATCACGCACGGCCGAGTGGGATGATCGTGACAGATTCTAACGGATGGCCGGGCGGGGACTGAAGGGCGGGCCGACCGCGCCGCTAGACCTCGGCGGGGTCCACGTCCAGGTGCCAGCGCAGTTCGCGCGGGGGCTTGAGGGCCCACAGCCGCTCGCTCCAGGCGCTCAGGAAACCCTGCAGGG
Source organism: Zoogloea sp. (assembly GCA_023150125.1). Classification (GTDB taxonomy): domain Bacteria; phylum Pseudomonadota; class Gammaproteobacteria; order Burkholderiales; family Rhodocyclaceae; genus Zoogloea. Next base: position 1,709 of record JAKLLM010000156.1, on the reverse strand, counting down.
CCGGGCGGGCGGGGGCTTCGACGAGCAGCTGGGCACGCTCGCGGCGGGCCAGGCGGACCATGCGCATCGGCACCGGGTCGAAAACCATCACGCCGAAGGCCTGGGCGTAGGGCAGGGCTTCGGCGCGGGCGGCCTTGAGCCAGTCGAGGGCGGTGCCGACTTCGTCGGCTGTGGCGCACAGCAGGGCGTTGGCGGCGAAGGGCGGAAAGCGGGCCCGCTTGCGCTCCTCGAGCTGCAGCGCGGCGTAGCGCTGGAAGTCGTGGCGGGCCAGGCACTGGTAGATGGGGTGGTCGGGGTACTGGGTCTGGACCATCACCTCGCCGGGGAGCTCGCCCCGGCCGGCGCGGCCGCCCACCTGCATGAGCTGCTGGAAGAGGCGCTCGGGGGCGCGGAAATCCGCCGCGAAGAGCGACGAATCGGCGTTGAGCACGCCGACGAAGGTGAGCTTGGGGAAGTCGTGGCCCTTGGCCATCATCTGGGTGCCGACCAGGATGTCGGCCTCGCCGTTGCCGATCTGTTCGAGGAGGGCGTCCCACTGGTTGCGGGTGCGCGCGGCGTCCCGGTCGACGCGCAGCACCCGGGCGGTGGGGAAGCGTTCGGCGAGGGTCTCCTCGAGGCGCTGGGTGCCGCGGCCGAAGGGCTGGATGTCCTGGTCGCCGCAGTCGGGGCAGGCCAGCGGGATGCCGGCCTCGAAGCTGCAGTGGTGGCAGCGCAGGCGCCGGTCGGCCAGGTGCAGCACCATGTTGGCGGTGCAGTGCGGGCAGCGGCTGACCCAGCCGCAGGACGGGCACGAGAGCACCGGGGCATAGCCGCGCCGGTTGAGGAAGATGAGGCTCTGCTCGCCCTTCTGCAGGCGCGCCTCGACGGCCCGCAGCAGGTGCTCGGAGAGGCCGTGCTGGAGCTTTTCGCGGCGTACATCCACCGGGCGCACCTTGGGCAGCGTCGCGGCGACGGCACGGCTGGCCAGCTCGACGCGCTTGTAGCGGCCGGCTTCGGCGGCGTGCCAGCTTTCGAGCGACGGGGTGGCGGAGCCCAGCACGATGGGCACGCTGCGCTGGCGGGCGCGCCAGATGGCGAGGTCGCGGGCGGAGTAGCGCACGCCCTCGTGCTGCTTGTAGCTGGCGTCGTGTTCTTCGTCGACGACGATCAGGCCAAGCCGCGGCAGCGGCGTGAACACCGACAGGCGGGTGCCGAGGACGATGTCGGCGCGGCCCTCCATGGCCTGCACGAAGCCTTGCGAGCGGGCGCCCTCGGCCAGCGCCGAGTGCAGGCTGACCACCCGTGCGGCCGGGAAGCGCCCGGCGACGCGGCCTTCGAGCTGGGGCGTGAGGGCGATCTCGGGGACCAGGATCAGGGCCTGGCCGCCGCTGGCGATGACCTGCTGGACGAGGCGCAGGTAAACCTCGGTCTTGCCGCTGCCGGTGACGCCGAACAGCAGGAAGGGCTGGAAGCGCCCGAAGCCTTCCGAGAGCTGGGCGAGGGCGGCCTGCTGTTCGTCGGTGAGGGTGGGGGCGCCGGCCATCTGGGCCGGGTCGGCGGCGGCGCCGGGGCTGATCCAGCCGCGCTTGAGGGCGTCGGCGACGGCCGCGCCGTGGTGCTCGCGCAGCAGCTGGCGGCGGCTCGGGCCGTCGGCGTCGAGGCTGCGCAGCAGCGCCAGGGCGCGGCTCTCGCGCTTGCTTTCGGCGAGGGCCTGGCGCCCGGCGGGGCTG
>JAKLLM010000155.1 GCA_023150125.1 Zoogloea sp. | reverse complement strand
GATCGCCGCAGGCGTGTTCGTGCTAACGGGCGTGCTGACGATCGCCCACGCGGGCAGCCTCTAAAGGCCGCGCGGCCTGCAAGGGGCCGCGCAGAGCTCAGGCCGGCGCCGCGAAGCCCAGCATCTCCGCCGCGTGGCGGCGGGTGGTTTCGGTGATGTTCACGCCCCCCAGCATCCGCGCGATCTCGTCGATGCGCTCGCCGTCGTCGAGGCGCTTCACCCGCGACAGGGTTTCGCCGTCGCGGGTTTCCTTGGCGATGTTCCACTGGCTGTCGGCCCGCGCGGCCACCTGGGGCAGGTGCGTCACGCACAGCACCTGGCGGTCGACGCCGAGCTGATGCAGCATCCGCCCGACGATTTCCGCGACCCGTCCGCCGATCCCGACGTCGACTTCGTCGAAGATCAGGGTCGGCGTCGCCGCGTTGCGGCTGGTGATCACCTGGATCGCCAGGCCGATCCGCGACAGCTCGCCGCCCGAAGCCACCCGGGCGAGCGGGCGCAGCGGCTGGCTGGCGTTGGCGGTGACGAGGAACTCGACGCTCTCGAGCCCGCTGGCACAGCCCTCATCCACCGCCCGCAACGCGATCTCGAAGCGCGCACCGCCCATCGCCAGCGACTGCATGGCTTCGGTCACCGCCGCCGACAACTCGGCCGCCACCGCCTGGCGGGCCGCCGACAGCGGCCTGGCCTGGGCCACGAAGGCTTCGCGGGCCTGGGCCTCCTCGCGGGCCAGGGCTTCCGGATCGGTCTGCCGGGTCAGGCGCTCGAGGCGGCTGACGCTCTCCGCCAGCACCTCGGGCAGCGCCTCGGGGGCCACCCGGTGCTTGCGGGCCATCGCCGTCACCACCTGGATGCGCTGGTCGATTTCGGCGAGGCGCGCCGGGTCGAGGTCGAGCCTGTCCCGGTAGCGGCGCAGGGCGTGCAGGGCCTCGTCGAGCTGGATGCTCGCACCGGCCAGCAGCTCCTGGACGTCGGCCAGCTGGGCGTCGTGCTGGGCCATCCCGGCCACCCGGGCGAGCAGGCGTTCGACCTGGGGCACCACGGCGTATTCGCCATCCGCGAGGCCGTCGAGGGCTTCGGCGGCGCCCTCTATCAGGCCGGCGGCGTGGGCCAGGCGGGTCTGTTCGAGATTGAGGGCCTGCCACTCGTCGGCATCGAAGGCCAGCTCGCGCAGCTCGGCAACCTGCCAGCCGAGTAGCTCGCGCTCCCGCTCGGTGCTGGAAGCGCCCTCCTCCGCCGCCTCCCGGGCGCGGCGCAGGGCGGCCCAGCTGCGGTAACGCTCGGCCACCTGCTGTGCCTGGGCCTTGAGCCCGCCGTGGGCATCCACCAGCGCCAGCTGGGCATCAGTGCGCAGAAGGGCGTGATGGGCGTGCTGGCCGTGGATGTCGGCGAGCATGTCGCCGGCGGCGCGCAGCTGGGCCAGGACCACCGGCGAGCCGTTGAGCCAGGCCTTCGAGCGCCCGCCGCTTTCGATCACCCGGCGCAGCAGCACGCAGCCTTCTTCGGTATCGAGCTCCTGCTCGGCGAGCCAGGCCTTCAGGGGGCCGTCGGCGGGCAGGTCGAACTCGGCGACGATCTCGGCGCGGGCCTGGCCGGTGCGCACCACGCCGGCCTCGGCCTTGCCGCCGAGGGCCAGCCCGAGGGCGTCGAGGAGGATCGACTTGCCGGCGCCTGTCTCGCCGGTGAGGGCACCGAAGCCGCCGGTGAATTCGAGTTCGAGCCGATCGACGATGACGAAATCGCGAATGGAAAGATGACGCAGCATGAAAAAAACGAATGATTGGGTTCAGCTGTGGCGGGGCGTGGAGCTCCAGTGCAGCTTCTCGCGCAGCATCGCGAAGTAGCTGTAGCCCTCGGGGTGCAGCAGGCGGACGTTGTGGGGCGAGCGGGTGATCTGCACGGTGTCGCCGGCGCGGGTGTCGTAGCGGGTCTGGCCGTCGAAGTGCACGCGCGAGTCGTGGGGCGGCAGCAGCACGATCTCGATCTTGCAGCGATCCGGCAGGGTGATCGGCCGCGCGGTGAGCGTGTGCGGGCACATCGGCACCAGCGCAATGCCGTCCACGTTGGGGTGCAGGATCGGCCCGTTGGCCGACAGGGCGTAGGCGGTCGAACCGGTGGGCGTGGAGATGATCATGCCGTCGGAGCGCTGCGTGTACACATATTCGCCGTCGATGCGCAGGTCGAACTCGATCATGCGGCCGAGCTCGCCCTTGTTGACCACCACGTCGTTGAGCGCCACGGTGTGGAACACCCTCCGCCCGCCCCGCCGCACCTCGGCGTCGAGGAGCACCCGGGTTTCCTCGGTGAAGCGGCCGGCGAGGATCTCGCCGATCTTCTCGAGGGCCACCTCCCGGGAGATGTCGGTGAGAAAGCCGAGCCGGCCCTGATTGACGCCCGCCAGCGGCACATCGTATTCGGCCAGGCGGCAGGCGCTGTTGAGCAGGGTGCCGTCGCCGCCGAGCACCACGGCCAGGTCGGCCCGGTCGCCGATCTCCTCGTAGCTGGCGATCGCGAAGCCCGAGGTGAGCCCGGTGGAACTCGCGGTGCCCTGTTCGATCAATACGGCCAGCCCCTGATCACGCAGGTAGTTGGCGAGGCGCAGCACGGCCTCGGCCACTTCCGGGCTCTGATATTTGCCGATGAGGGCAACGGTCTTGAAGGCGCAGGTCATGAATCGATTAAACCACATTATGAGGACTGCTCGCATGGGGCGAGATGAATCCGCAGCGGGCGGGCGCAGCGTCCCGCTTCTCATCGCCGCCGTGCTTCCTTAGAATCGTCGCGAGCCTCACAATCTGCAGCCATGACCCGACTCGACCAACGTTCGCAAATCCTCCTCAAGTCGCTGGTGGAGCATTACATCGCCGAGGGCCAGCCCGTGGGCTCCCGCGCGCTGTCGCGCCATTCCGGCCTCAACCTGTCGCCGGCCACGGTGCGCAACGTGATGTCGGACCTCGAGGAGCTCGGCTTCATCACGAGCCCGCACACTTCGGCGGGGCGGGTTCCCACTGCCCGGGGCTATCGTTTCTTCGTCGACAGCCTGCTCACCGTGCAACCGATCGGCGTCGGCCAGCTCGAGGCGATCCAGGGCCAGATCCAGCCTGGCGAGCCCCAGCGGGTCATCAACGCCGCCTCGCAGCTGCTGTCGGGCCTCACCCACTTCGCCGGCGTGGTCGTCTCGCCCAAGCAGGACGCCCTGAAGATCCGGCAGATCGAGTTCGTCAGCCTCTCCGACACCCGCATCCTGCTGATCCTGGTCACCACTGCGGGCGACGTGCAGAACCGCATCCTGTTCACCAAGCGCGCCTACAGCCCGTCGGAGCTCGTCAGCGCAGCCAATTACCTCAACCAGCATTTTGCCGGGCTGGCCTTCACCGAGATCCGCAGCCGCATCCAGGACGAGCTCAAGCAGCTCCGCTCCGACATGACCGAGTTGATGAGCGCTGCGGTCGAAGCCGGCAGCGAAGTGCTGGAGGAAACCCAGGAAACCTACGTGATCTCGGGCGAGACCAACCTGCTCGACGCTGAAGATCTCTCCTCCAACATGGCGCGGCTGCGCGAGCTGTTCAAGCTCTTCGAGCAGAAGACCGGGCTCATGCAACTGCTCGACATCTCGAACCGCGCCCAGGGCGTGCAGGTGTTCATCGGCGGCGAAAGCGGCCTCAGCCCCCTCGACGACTGCAGCGTCATCACCGCGCCCTATGAGGTCGACGGCCAGCTCGTCGGCTCGGTGGGCGTCATCGGGCCGACCCGCATGGCCTACGAACGGGTGATCCCCATCGTCGACGTCACCGCCCGCCTCCTCACCAGCGCCCTCTCCGGCCACAACTGAAAGAAAGCCCATCCATGTCCTCATACTGGCAGGAGCCAGCGCATACCCATGGCACGGCGCCCCGCACGGGCGTCCTGCTGGTGAATCTCGGCACGCCGGCGGCGCCGACCGCCGCAGCGCTGCGGCCCTACCTCCAGGAGTTCCTGTCCGACCCGCGGGTCGTCGAGATCCCCCGGCCGATCTGGTGGCTGATCCTCAACGGCATCATCCTGAACACCCGGCCCGCAAAGTCGGCCAAAAAGTACGCCAGCGTGTGGACGCCGGAGGGCTCGCCACTCAAGGTCCACACCGAGAAACAGGCCAAGCTGCTGGCCGGCTTTCTCGCCAACGCGGGCCACCGCGACCTCCACGTGAGCTGGGCCATGCGCTACGGCCAGCCGTCGATCCGCAGCCAGCTCGACGCCATGCGCGCCGCCGGCTGCACCCGCATCCTGGTCGTCCCGCTCTACCCGCAATACGCCGCCAGCACCACCGCGACCGTCATCGACGAAGTCGCCAACTGCCTGCGCCACTGGCGCAACCTGCCCGAGATTCGTTACGTGCGCAGCTTCGGCGACGACCCGGGCTACATCGAAGCCCTCGCCGCCAGCGTGCGTGCCCACTGGCAGCGCAACGGGCAGGCCGACCGCCTGGTGCTCAGCTTCCACGGCATCCCGCGGCGCTCCCTCGACCTGGGCGACCCCTACCATTGCGAGTGCTACAAGACCGGGCGCCTGCTCGGCGAGGCGCTCCAGCTGCCCGCCGACCGGCTGATCGTCAGCTTCCAGTCGCGCTTCGGCAAGGCCGAGTGGCTCAAGCCCTACACCCAGCCCACCCTGGAGGCGCTCGGCCAAAGCGGCATCGGATCGGTGGCCGTAATGTGCCCGGGCTTCGTCTCCGACTGCCTGGAAACCCTGGAAGAAATCAACATGGAGTGCCGCGAGGCGTTCCTGCACGCGGGAGGCAAGCAGTTCGGCTACATCCCCTGCCTGAACGAAGCCCAACCCTGGATCGAGGCGCTCACCGGACTCACCGTGGCGCATCTGGGCAACTGGCTGAACATCCCGCCGCCCGACGCGGCGAGCCTCGCACGCCAGGCAAGTCGTGCCCGCGAACTGGGGGCCGGCGCCTGAGCGCCCTGGCCGGCCCTCCCTGGCTGGCCAATTCCCACGGAAGACAGCCGAATGGAGATTGAACGATGAAACTGCTTCTGCGCTGGGCCCTGAATGCAGTGGCCCTGATGCTGATCCCCGAGCTGCTGTCGGACATCCGCGTGGATGGCTACACTGCCGCGCTGATCAGCGCCCTGCTGCTCGGCTTCGTGAATGCCATCATCCGCCCGCTGCTGGTGCTCATCACGCTGCCGATCACCATCCTGACCCTCGGGCTGTTCACGCTGGTGATCAACGGGCTGATGTTCTGGGCGGTATCCGGGCTGGTAGAGGGCTTTGTCGTACCCGGCTTCTGGGCGGCCTTCTGGGGCGCCCTCCTCTACAGCCTGCTCACCTGGATGGTCAGCCTCGCCTTGTCGGACAAGGACGACTGACCACCCGGTGGCGCATCAGCTGGCCGTCGGAGCCGGCGCCGCCGGCTGGCGACGACGGCTCGCCTTGCGTCGCACGGCACCCGGATCGAAGGCGCCCACGAGCTTGCCCAGCGCCGACGCCCGTGCGTCCATCGCCATCTGGAAGGCGCCGTCCTCGCCATACTTCTTGACCGAGAACTTGACCCGCTTGCGCCGGCCGTCGGGCAAGGGCCACGAGGCCACCCAGAACCAGCGCTGCTTCTCCTCGGGCAGATCACGGGTTTCGGAGGCGCAATAGCGGCACACCCCGACCACCCCGGAACGGTTGTTCTTCTTGACGATGTTCGAGTATTCCTGCATCGACAAGGGCGGATGGGCTGCGATGACCTCATCGCGATATTCTTTTGCCGCCGCAAAGGAACGCTGCTTGCCCCCGAACACGCCGTCACTGAAATGCTTGCGGTAGATCACGCCCCTGCGCTGGATCGTCACTAACCAACCGTGAGTCCGGCTCGTCTCGTTATCAACACGACTGATTCCATAAGTACTGCCTCGGCTCACAGGCCACCTCCTATCGACGCCGCGGCGACAATCGCGGCACAGAGGTGGTTTCGGCCAAATTGGGCAGAACTTTAGCGCCGGAAGCCGTTCTGCGAGCACTTCTCGAGCGTCGGGACAGAAACTCCAAGGGCATAAGCCGGACAAGCTTGAAATCGGGGACCGACACCCCATCTGATGTCCAGACCCAAACCCTCGAGGCCTCCATGAGCGAATCGCTGCTGATCCCCTGCCCCCACTGCGCCGCCCTCAACCGCGTGCCCGCCGAACGCCTCCATGACGGCGGGACCTGTGGCCGCTGCAAGGCAGCGCTCTTTGCCGGTACGCCGGTTCATCTGACCGAAGGGAATTTCGCCACCCACGCAGAGCGGAGCGATCTCCCGCTGCTGGTGGATTTCTGGGCGCCGTGGTGCGGCCCTTGCCGCAGCATGGCGCCAGCCTTCGATGCGGCGGCACGGCAACTGGAGCCTGCGATCAGGCTGGGCAAGGTAAACACCGAGGAGGAGCAGAGGCTGGCCGCGCGCTTCGGAATCCGCAGCATTCCGACCCTGCTGCTCCTGCACCACGGCCGGGAGATCGCACGCCAGGCAGGAGCGATGGGCGCCGAGGACATTCGCCGCTGGGCCCTTGCCCACACCATCAGACGCTGAGGCGGGCCGTCAGCTATCGACCAGCTGAAGCTCCATGCCGAAACCGCTGGCGGTGATCCGCTCGGCCGGAGGACCGCTCTTCGACAACTCCTTGTAGGCAGCGCCGAGGCGCCGGGCGACCACCGTGACCAGCCGGGTCCGGAAAGCGTCCTGGCACTCGTCGGTCGCCAGCGACAGCGCCGCGGGGTTGAGCTCGAGATAGGTGGTCGCGACGGTGGTCACCGCCGTGTACATATGGCGATGCTCCTGCTGGTCGAGGTAGGCCAGTTCGCCGAAAACCTCGCCGGCCCCCACTTCGTCGACCCGATGCCCATCCACCGACAGCTCGACCCGCCCGTCGATGATGAGCCCGAAACGCTGGTCGGCGTCGCCCTCGCGCATCACCAGGGTGTTCGATTCGATCCGCCGCCAGCGTGAGATGCGGAGGAATTCCCAGATCTCGACGTCTTCGAACTCGGTGAAGAAGGGCATCTTGCGGAGGATCGAGTAACGGCTCGTGTCCTCGGTGCCGGCGGAGTCGTCGAGGATCTTGTAGCGAACCGCGGACAGATCCTTGGCAAAGTCGGCGCCGTTCTTGTAGCGGGAGTAGAGATCCTTCTCCAGGGCCTTGCGGATCACCTGGTCGAGCTGCTCAGGCAGCTCGGAGTTGATCTGGGAGACCAGCGGCGGTTCGGTGTTGATGATCTTGTAGATCAGCTGGGCCGGGTTCTTGGCCCGGAACGGCAGGCGCCCCGTGAGCATGTGGAACAGCACGACGCCCAGCGAGAACAGGTCGGTCTTCTGGTTGAGCGGATAGCCCTTGATCTGCTCCGGGCTCATGTAGGCCGGCGAGCCGACGCCCATGAT
>JAKLLM010000154.1 GCA_023150125.1 Zoogloea sp. | reverse complement strand
GGCCGTGGGGGCCGTCCCAGGGAAACGCCGGGCCGCCCCAGGTTTCCCCAGCCCCCTCGGGGGGTGGGCTGGGCGAAGCCCGGCCGTGGGGGCCGTCCCAGGGAAACGCCGGGCCGCCCCAGGTTTCCCCAGCCCCCTCGGGGGGTGGGCTGGACGAAGCCCGGCTCTGGGGGCCGTCCCAGGGAAACGCCGGGCCGCCCCAAGTTTCCCTGGCCCCCTCGGGGGGCGGGCTGGGCGAAGCCCGGCCCTGGGGGCCGTCTCTCATTCCCGACACCCACGTGGCCTGGCTCCTGTGCGCGACCCGCTCGGTGCTGGTGGCGAGCCCCGCTTACCTGGCGCGCCGGGGCTTGCCGGCCGACCCCCAGGCCCTCGCCGGCCACGACTGCCTGGGCTACCGGCGGGCGGGTGGCGCGCTGTCCTGGCGCTTCGAGCCGGTCGGCGGCGGGGCACCGGCGAGCGTGCCGGTGCGCGGCTGCTTTGCCGCCAACAACAGCGAGGCCCTGCGCGAGGCGGCCATCGGCGGCCTGGGGCTGGCCGTGCTGTCCGACTTCACCGCCCGCCAGGCCCTGCTCGACGGCCTGCTGGTGCCGGTGCTGCCCGACTGGCGGCCGGTCGGCCTGTTCGGCGATTGCCTGTGCGCGATCCGGCCCTACAGCCCGACGGTGCCGAAGGCGGTGCAGGTGTTCGTGGCCTGGCTGCGCGAGGCGCTGAAGGACGGCTTTCCGCTGGCGCGCTGAGGCGCAGCGGGGTCAGCGCCCCGCGACCGGGGTCAGCGGCAGGCTGGCCGGCCAGGTGCCTTTGGCAATCGCGCGGCCGCCCTCGAAGACCAGCCAGCTCTGGGCGCCGTAGTGGGGCAGGCCGCGCTGGAGGGCGTCCAGCGCCGCGGCGTCGCGGGCGGAGATCACCGCCAGCGGCGCGCTACGGGTGTCGGCGGAGCCCAGTGTCCACACCTGTGCGCTGCCCCGGCCGGCGACCTCGGCTGGCCGCGGCGGCAGGCCGGCGGCGGCGAGGGCGCGGTCGACCTCGGCGTGGGTGCCGGCCAGGACGACCGGTTCGCGGCCGCCGAGTGCGCCGGTGAGCGAAGTGCCGGCGGGGGCGTTTTCGAGCAGCCGGCGGGCGAGGGTGTCGACCGCGGCGCGGGTGTCGGCGTCGACGCCGGCGTTCACCAGCCGGGGTGCCGCGGCGCCTATCCACTGGCGCAGGATGGGCGGCAGGCTGCCCGGCGGGAGCCGGCGCCAGACGCGGGTGTCGGGGTCGAGGCGGACGCCCTGGGGGGCGAAGCCGAGCCGCAGCGTGGTGCTCGCCCGCGGGCCGTCGAGGCTCACCCAGTGGATCTCCCGGCGCCCGGGGCCGATCACTTCGAGCGGCAGGCGCAGCGGGTGGGCCGGGGTGTCCTGCGCCACGTCCACGCTCAGCCGGTGGTGGCTGTCGCCGTCGGGGCGGAGGCTGGCGCGCTCGATGCGAACCGCCGGCAGGGCGCGCTGGTTCAGCCAGGCCTCGAAGAAGGGCCCCAGCCGCTGGCCCGAGGCGCCTTCGAAGGCGGCCTGCAGCTCGCGCCAGCCGGCCGTGCGGAAGCGCTGGCTGGCCCAGAAGCGGCGGAGGCCCTCGCGGAAGGCGGCCTCGCCGATGCGGTCCTGCAGCATCACGAACAGCATCGCCGCCTTGCCGTAGCCCACCGCCGCCTCCGCGCCGTGCTGGCGGCTGCGGAAGTCGCGCAGCGCGGGCTGGGCGTCGGCGGGCAGCGCGAGGGCGTCGCGCAGCCAGCCCAGGCGCATCTCGGCGGCGGCGGCGGGCGACTCGTCGAGCCGGTAGGCGTAATCGGCCATGAAGGTGGTGAGGCCTTCGGACCAGTTGCCGCGGCGGTAGTCCACATACACCCCGTTGCCCCACCAGTTGTGCAGCACCTCGTGGCCGAGGGATGTCTTGCGGATGAAGGGCAGGCGCACCACCGCCTCGCCCAGGTAGGTGAGGGTGGGCATGCCGAAGCCGGTGGGCAGCGGGCCGGCCACCACCGAGAAGTTGTCGTAGGGGTAGTCGCCGATCGCCTGGCTGTAGCGGCGGATGTAGGCCGCGCTGTCGTCCAGCCAGGCCTCGGCGAGGCCCGGGGTGGCGTCGAGCGCCGCTGCAAAGTAGGTGCGCAGCACCAGCGGCGGTGCGCCCTTGCGGGCCACGCTCTTCTCGCGCACGCGCCACGGGCCGGCCATCAGGTCGATGCCGTCGGTGGGCTGGCGCATCTCGAAGCTGGCCTGGTAGGGCTCGCCGGGCCGCGCCGGCAGGGTCTCGGCGAGCAGCCTGCCGGCCACCAGGCCGCGCTGCTCGCCGGGCAGCGACAGGCGCAGCCGGTAGCCGAACATCTCGCGGGCCTGGGGGTACCAGCCGCTGCCGGCGGGCAGGTAGCTGCCTTCGGGCGAGCTCATCGGCGGCATGCGCTGCAGCACGCTGCGGTGGTCGCGCTGCACATCCAGCGGCGGCAGCTGGCCGGCGTAGTCGATCTGCAGCGGCGCGCCGCCGCTGGCCTGGCGGATGCGCCACTCGCGGAAGCCCGCCGGACCGCGCTGGGCCTCGGCGCTCAGCGCCCGGCCGCCGGCCGAGGCGCCGGTGACGCGCAGCGATTCGTGCAGCAGGAAGCGGAAGTCGCCCTCCGCCGGGCTCAGCCGGGCGCTGGCCTTGAAGGCACGGCTGGCGGGGTCGAGGCTGACGTCGAGCTCGACCAGGCCGTCGGCCCGGGCCACGCTCGCCACCATGAACAGCAGCAGCGGCAGCAGCGAGGCGAGGCGGTGCGCGCGGCGGCGGAGTGCGGCGGGCATCATCGGCGCGGCCTCAGGGCTGGGGCTGGGGCGGGAAGCGGACGATGATCTCCACCTCGCCGTCCTTGCGCGCCACCTTGAGGGGCAGCCAGGTGCCGGGCGGCTGGCGGCGGATCGCCGCGCTCACCTCGGCGCTGCTGCCCGGCGCCCGCCCGGCCAGCTCGACGATGCGGTCGCCCGCCTTGAGGCCGTAGGTTTCGGCCAGGCTGCCGGGGTTGAGCTGGGCGATGCGCACGCCCTTGCCCTGGTCTTCCAGGGTCACGCCCAGGCGCGGCGGCTCGGGGCTGGCGGCGGGCCGGTCGGGCAGCACGAACACCGCGTGGGCGATGCCCGGCTGCAGGGCCTGGCACTCCTCGCGGCCGGAGGTGGGCAGCAGGCTGGTCACCCGCTTGACGCCCAGGTCGCGCAGCTGGTGGGGCACGCCGTGCTCGAAGCGGATGTGGCCGCTGCCCATCACGCCCACCACCAGCGGCCGGCGCTTGCCGGCGGCCGGGGGGCCGAGGCGGGCCGCCAGCGCCTCGGCCATCGCCCGGTCCCAGGCCAGCTGGGCGTCGAGGAAGTTCTCGAAGCTGTTCTCGGCCTTGCCCGCCTGGCGCCGGCCGGCCAGGTGGTGGCGGTGCAGCTCGCGCAGCAGCTCGCGGTAGGCCGGCAGGGCCGCGGCCGGGCGGCCCACGCCCTCGCGCTCGGTTGCCGGCACGCCCTGCCAGCCCTTGTCGGCGATGGCGCGGGTGAGCTTCTGGTCCACGTTGAGGGCGATCATCGGGATGCGGTTGATGCGGGCAAACTCGAACAGCGGCAGGTAGAGCTGGGGCGGAAAGTTCCACACCTGCTCCCACTCGGCCTGGGTGATGAACTCGCGCACACCGAGCTGCCCAGCCACCCAGCGGTCGAGAACCGGCTGCAGGCGCCGCGGGAACATCTCGAAGCCGATCACCATGTCGGGCCGCTGGGCGTGCAGCGCGGCGAGCACCTGCAGCTGCCAGCGGTGGTGGTCGTCCTGGTCGTGCTGTTCGCCCAGCAGCACCACCTCGCCGGCGGCGGCCTCGCCGATGGGGCCGGCCGGCAGCGTGGGCTGGAGCTGCTTGCCGCCGGCGAGCAGCCAGCGCCCGGTGTCCTTGCAGAGGGCGGCATCGGCGGCCTTCGGGGCCTTTGCCGGCGGCGGCGCGGCGGTGGCGAGGCTGACGCTGGCGGCGAGCAGGGCTGCGCCGAGGAGGCGGAGGGGGGTGGGCCGGGGCATGGTCTGGTTTCCTGGCATGGGAGGGGCAGGGTTGGGGCTCAGTCGCCCAGTGCGATCTCGCGCACGTCGAGCCGGAAGGGGCCCGCCTGGCGGTCGGCAATGAGGAGGCCGACCTGGCGGATCTGTGCCGCCGAGATCGGCCCGGCGCTGGCGGGGCGGCCGCGCCAGGTGGCGGCGAAGCCCTCCAGCGGCAGGCGGATCACCACCCACTCGCCGGCCGGGGGCTGGAAGGCGGCCTGGTGGGTGACCCCGTCGAAATCAGTGTCGGTGCGGAGGTTGAACTTGTAGCGCCGCCCGTCGCCGCGCACCTCGAGCAGGCAGGCGCGGGCGTTGGCGGCGGCCTCGGGGGCCTCGGCCGGCGCGCGCACCGAGGCGAAGCCGCCGTTGTTGTCGAGGGACACCTCGCCGGTGAACACCCCGTGGCCGGCTGCGTCGTGGAGCATCCGGCTCGCCGACACGCCGCCCATCACGCGGTCGTCGATGGCATGCCAGGGGGCGACTGCGGCCGGGCTGTCGAAGCGGTAGAGGGGCTGTTTCATGGCGCTGGGGGGCCTGGTGGGGCGTCCTGTATGGCGGGCGTCGTTGCAGGTGCGAGCTTGCGCGCCTGCGGGGGGCGGTTCAAGTGGCCGGGGGCGAGCAGGCCCGCCCGTGCAGGCGCTCCGCACTCATCGCCGGCCCGGCCCCATCGGCCGCCTGCCTCAGGCAGCGCCGGCGGTGTGGGGCAGGAACAGCGCGCGGATGTCCACCCGCGCCTGCAGCCTGGCCGCCAGCAGGTAGAGCCCGCCGATCTTGCGGTGCAGGAACAGCGCGTCCACCGGCGGGGTGTGCCAGAAATCCCGGTCGGTGCCCAGCTGCATGCCGACGTCGCGCATGCGACGGGCCAGGGTGGAGCGGCCGAAGTCGTAGGGGCCGTCGTGGCGCAGCGGCTCGCAGGCCTGCACGAAGATGTCGAGCACCAGGCGGCGGTGCCTGTCCTCGATCTCGGCGCCGAAGTAGCCGATCTCGCTGGCCGCGGTGTCGAGGCCGGCGCGGTCGCCCGCCATGCCGGCGGCGAGCAGGCGCCGGTAGGCATCGACGAGGCCCTCGTCGAAGCGCCGGGTGGCGCCGAAGTCGAGCAGCACCAGCTTGCGGCTGGCCGGGTCGTAGAGGTAGTTGGCGAGGTTGGGGTCGGTCTGGACATGCCGGAACGCAAAGATCTCGTTGAACAGCAGCTCGAAGAGCAGGCGCGCCACCCGGTCGCGCTCGGCCTGGGGGGCGGCTTCCAATGTATCGAGGCTCTGCCCTTCGACCCGCGACATCACCAGAATGTTCGGGGTGCCGAGGGCTTCGACCACCTCGGGCAGCGTGAAGTCCGGGTGCCCGGCGAGCAGGCTGCGGTAATGCCGCAGGTGGCCCGCTTCCTTGAGGTAGTCGGCCTCGTCGTGGAGCTGGCGCTTGGCTTCGTCGAGCAGCGGCGCAATGTCGAGGCTGGCGGGCAGCAGGCCCGACAGGCGGAGCAGGGTGGCCACGTTGTCCACGTCGCTGGCGATGCTGCGGGCGATGCCGGGGTATTGCACCTTGATCGCCAGCCGGCGCCCGTCGAGGGCTTCGGCGGCGTGCACCTGGCCGATCGAGGCGGCCGCCATCGGGGTGAAGGAGAAGCGCGTGAAGTGCCGCGTCCAGTCCTTGCCCCAGTTGGCCTCCAGCACCGTGACCAGCTGGCTCAGCGGCATCGGCTGGGCGTCGGCGCGCAGGCGGGCGAGGATCTCGCCGAGCTCGGGCGGCAGCAGGTCGCCGGCGTCCATCGACAGCAGCTGGCCGACCTTCATCGCCGCGCCCCGCAGCTGGGCCAGCTGGTCGGCCACCCGGCGGGCGTTGGCGGGGGTGAGCAGCATGTCGCCCACCGAGGGGCGGCGGCCCTGGGCGAGCTGGCGCAGGCCCTCGGCGAGCATGCCGCCGGCTACCCCGGAGGCGAGGCTGCCCAGCCGGGCGAGGCGGGAGAGGCGACTGCTCGGCACCGCGGTGCCGGCCTTGGGGGAGGGCGTTGTCATCGGGCTTTCCACTGGCGTGCTGGGGCTCGGGGGCCGGGCGGCCTGCACGGGGTGCGCAGGCCGGGGAGCGGCCGGGTGGGTGCAGGTTGCTGCACCGGCGCTACGCGCGTCGTGCGCGGGCTGGCATCGATCGGGGGGCGCACTTGCCACCGCCCCGCTGCCGGGCGCCTGCAAGGGCGCAGCTGCCTGCCCACGGAGTTCGGGCGATGGGCCTTGCCCGGCTCCACCGCCCGAGGGGAGCGAGGCCGCCCCCACAGCGCACAGACCGACCGACGTCTGCCTACGAGGACTCCATCGCAGACACGGGCAACGACTTCATCTTAGGCCTTGCAGCTTTATTTTGTCTAGGACAAAAAGCCGTGTGTCGCCTCAGCGCAGGCTGCGGAGCTCTTCGAAGTTGCCGTCGGCGAGGCGCCCGTCGGGGGTGAACACCAGTTGCAGGATCACGTCGGTGCGGCCGCCCAGCCAGTCGGTGCCCACCGGGATCTTGCCGAAGACGCAGGGCCCGCCTCGGGCCGGCAGCTGGGCGGACATCGCGCTCTTGCGGCCGATCTCGTCGCACTCGGCGGCGGTCTTGATGGAGTAGGTGGTGGCGTGGCGCCTGAGCTCGGTTTCGGCGGCGGCCAGGGTGACGCCGGGGGGCAGCGCGGCGCGCAGCTGGGGGACGAGCGGCGAGGGGGCCTGGGTGCAGGCGCCGAGGGCGGCGGTGGCCAGCACGGCGAGGGCGCGGGGGGTGCAAGTCTTGAGCATGCTGCGTCCTCAGGCGTGGCCGGGCAGGCTGGCGGCTTCGGCGAGGATCGCGGCGAGGAGCCGCCAGGCCTTGCCGACCGATTCGACCTCGACCCGCTCGCCCGGCGCGTGGGCGCCGCGGATGGTGGGGCCGAAGGAGACGATGTCGATGCCCGGGTAGCGGGCCGCGATGAGGCCGCACTCGAGCCCGGCGTGGATCACCTGCACCGTCGATTCGGCGCCGAACTCACGGCGGAACACATTTTGGGCCAGCGCCAGCAGCGGCGAGCCGGGGTCGGGCCGCCAGCCCGGGTAGTGGCCGCTTATGTCCACCGCGCTGCCGCTCAGCGCGAACAGGCTGGCGATCTCGTCTGCGAGCGCCTGGCTGCCGCTGTCCACCAGCGAGCGCACCATGAAGTTGCACTGCCCGCCGCTGGGCTGCAGCTCGACCATGCCGAGGTTGTTGGAGGTTTCGACCACCCCGGGCACCGCCAGGCTGCGGCGGCGCACGCCGTGGGGGGCGGCGTGCAGCGAGGCGAGCCACACCGCCTGCTCGCCGGCCGCCAGCACGGCGCCGGTGGTGGCGGGCGCCACGCGCAGCGTGAGGCCAGCGTCGACGCCGGCCAG
>JAKLLM010000153.1:2316-9781 GCA_023150125.1 Zoogloea sp. | reverse complement strand
TCGCCGGCTTTGTCACATCTGTGCGCCACGAAACGGCGCGTTACCTCGGCTGAGTGCACGGTTGTAGTTTGCCGTCAGCCGATTGAATGAAAGGACATCCTTTGCCTACCGCAATCAAGAAGAGTTTCACCTACGGCTCCCACACCGTGATCATGGAGACTGGCGAAGTTGCCCGCCAGGCCCACGGTGCCGTGCTCATCAACATGGATGACACCGTGGTGCTGGCCACCGTGGTGGCCGCCAAGAGCGCCAAGCCGGGCCAGGATTTCTTCCCGCTCACCGTCGATTACGTCGAAAAGTTCTACGCTGCCGGTCGTATTCCCGGCGGTTTCTTCAAGCGTGAAGGCCGTCCGACCGAAAAAGAGACCCTCACCTCCCGCCTGATCGACCGTCCGATCCGCCCGCTCTTCCCGGACGGCTTCTACAACGAAGTCCAGGTGATTGCCCAGGTCGTCTCGCTGAACCCGGAAGTCGATGCCGACATCCCCGCGATGATCGCCGCCTCCGCCGCCCTCGCCATCGCCGGCATCCCGTTTGCCGGCCCGATCGGCGCCTGTCGCGTGGGCTATGCCAACGGCCAGTACATCCTCAACCCGACCGCCACCCAGCTGCAGACCAGCCAGATGAACCTGGTCGTCGCCGGCACCGAGAGCGCCGTGCTGATGGTCGAATCCGAAGCCCTCGAGCTGCCGGAAGACGTGATGCTGGGCGGCGTGGTCTTCGGCCACACCCAGATGCAGGCCGCGATCACCGCCATCAACGAACTGGTCGATGAAGCCGGCAAGCCCGAGTGGGACTGGCAGGCGCCGGCCAAGGACGAGGCCCTGATCGCCCGCGTCACCGAGATCGCCGGTGCCAGGATCGAAGAAGCC
Organism: Zoogloea sp.; assembly: GCA_023150125.1. Lineage (GTDB taxonomy): Bacteria > Pseudomonadota > Gammaproteobacteria > Burkholderiales > Rhodocyclaceae > Zoogloea. Next base: position 8,909 of record JAKLLM010000153.1, on the reverse strand, counting down.
TTCCGCATCACCGCCAAGCAGGCGCGTTCGCAGCAGCTGTCGGCCATCTCCGACGAGGTGCATGCCACGCTGACCGCCGAGGGCCGTGAGTACGACAAGAACACCGTCAACAACATCATCTTCGAGCTCGAGTCGAAGGTGGTTCGTGGCCGCATCCTGAGCGGCGAGCCGCGCATCGACGGCCGTGACACCCGCACCGTCCGCCCGATCGACATCCGTGTCGGCGTGCTGCCGCGTACCCACGGTTCCGCGCTGTTCACCCGTGGCGAGACCCAGGCCCTGGTGGTGACCACCCTCGGCACCGGCCGCGACGAGCAGATCATCGATGCGGTCGCCGGCGAGTACCGCGAGCGCTTCATGCTGCACTACAACTTCCCGCCGTTCTCCACCGGTGAGTGCGGCCGCTTCGGCTCGCCCAAGCGCCGCGAGATCGGCCACGGCCGCCTCGCCAAGCGCGCGCTGGCCGGCGTGCTGCCGAGCAAGGAAGACTTCAGCTACACCGTCCGCGTGGTCTCAGAGATCACCGAGTCCAACGGCTCCAGCTCGATGGCTTCCGTGTGTGGCGGCTCCTTGGCCATGATGGACGCCGGTGTGCCGCTGTCCGCTCCGGTGGCCGGCATCGCCATGGGCCTGATCAAGGATGGTGGCCGTTTCGCAGTCCTCACCGACATCCTGGGCGACGAAGATCACCTCGGCGACATGGACTTCAAGGTGGCCGGTACCGAGAAGGGTGTCACCGCGCTGCAGATGGACATCAAGATCCTCGGCATCACCAAGGAGATCATGCAGGTTGCCCTGGCCCAGGCCAAGGAAGGCCGCATGCACATCCTGGGCCTGATGAAGAGCTCCCTGGAAGGTGCCCGCGAGGAAGTCTCCACCTTCGCGCCGCGCATGATCACCCTGAAGATCAACCCCGAGAAGATCCGCGACGTGATCGGCAAGGGCGGCGCCGTGATCCGTGGCCTGCAGGAAGAAACCGGCACGGTCATCGAGATCACCGACGACGGCAACGTGACGATCTCCTCCGTGAGCGCCGAAGGCGCCCAGGTGGCCAAGAAGCGCATCGAGGAAATCACCGCCGAGGTCGAAGTGGGCAAGGTCTACGAAGGCCCGGTCGTGCGTATCCTCGACTTCGGTGCGATCATCAACATCATGCCGGGCCGCGACGGCCTGCTGCACGTGTCCCAGATCGCCAACGAGCGCGTCAATGCCGTGTCCGACTACCTCAAGGAAGGTCAGGTCGTCCGCGTCAAGGTGCTCGAGACCGACGAGAAGGGTCGTGTGCGTCTGTCCATGAAGGCGCTGCTGAACGAAAAGGCCGAGTAATCCTCGCTGGCCGTATCGAAAGCGGGCGCTGCGGCGCCCGTTTTTTTTGAATGCCGATTTTCGGGAACCCTGCCGCGCGATCCACCTCAGACGGGTGAGAGAGTCGCTGCGGCTTGGAAATCAAATAGACAGGGAGGCCGGAATGCCTTTGCGCCATGCGGGTTCGACGACACCTTCGGCATGGGTGACGCGCTTTGCGCCGCTGATCGCAGCGGGCGGTGAAGTGCTCGATTTTGCCTGCGGGAGCGGGCGACATGCCCGCTGGCTGGTCAGTCGGGGGTTTCGGGTGGAGGCGGCCGACCGGGATGCGGTGGCGCTGGAACTGCTCGCCGGCGTGCCCCACCTCAAGGTTCGCGAGGTGGACCTGGAGAACGGGCCGTGGCCTTACGCCCGCCAGCACTTCGATGGAATCGTCGTCACCAACTACCTGTTCCGGCCGCGCCTGCCCCTGCTGCTCACGGCGCTGAACCCGGGCGGGGTGCTGATCTACGAGACTTTCATGGTTGGCAATGAGCGTTTCGGCAAGCCCAGCAATCCGGATTTCCTCCTGCGGTCGCACGAGCTTCTGGAGACGGTGGCCGACGCATGCACGGTGTTGGCCTACGAGCAGGGTGAGGTCGCCGAGCCGAAGCCGGCGGTGATCCAGCGCATCTGCGCCGTGAAAGGGCACAACCCGGCGCTGCGCCTGCCCTGAGCGAGTTTCAGCGGAGCAGGGGCTTGAGTTCGCGCCAGATGGTGTCGAGGATCAGCGGCTGGGCTTCGGCCACCGGATGGATGCCGTCGGCCTGGAAGTAATGCCGCTGGTCGGCAAAGCCTTCCATCATGAAGGGCACGAGGCGCACGCGGTTGGTCTTGGCGAGATCCCTGAAGGAGGCCTCGAAGCGGGCGGTGTAGTCGGGGCCGTAGTTGGGTGGCATCCGCATGCCCACCAGCAATACCTGCGCGCCGGCCTTGCGGCTGGCGTCGACCATCGCCTGCAGATTGGCGGCCATCGCCTTGACGGGCAGGCCGCGCAGGCCGTCGTTGGCGCCGAGTTCGATGACGACGACCGACGGCTTGTGGGCCTCGAGGGCTGCCGGCAGGCGCGCCAGGCCACCGGCGGTGGTTTCGCCGCTGATGCTGGCGTTCACCACCTTGTGGGGCAGCCGGGCAGCGCTGATCCGTTCGCCGAGGAGGCTTGGCCAGCTTTGCTGCGGGCGCAGCCCGTAGCCGGCCGAGAGGCTGTCGCCCCACACCAGCACCGTGCCCGCCCAGGCGTTGCTGCCGATGAGCAGCAGCATGGCGAGGGCGGCGCGGAGGAGGGGGCGGAGCATCGCCGGTGTCAGGCCGGCAGCTTGTCGCCGCAGTGGCCCTGGACGATCTGCATCAGCGGCGGGAAGACCTTCGGCGTGCCGGCGACGATGTTGCCGGTGGTGAGGTAGTCGGACTCGCCGGAGAGGTCGCTCACCAGGCCGCCCGCTTCGCTGATCAGCAGGCTGCCGGCGGCCATGTCCCACGGCGACAGGCCGAATTCCCAGAAGCCGTCGAGGCGGCCGGCGGCCACGTAGGCCAGGTCGAGGGAGGCTGCGCCCGGGCGGCGCAGGCCGGCGGTTTTCTGCGTGAGTTCCTTGAAGATCGCCAGGTAGGTGTCGACGTTGCCGAACTGGCGGTAGGGGAAGCCGGTGCCGATCAGCGCGTCGGCGAGGCGCAGGCGCTTCGAGACGCGGATGCGGCGGTCGTTGAGGAAGGCACCGGCGCCCTTGGAGGCAGTGAACAGCTCGTTGCGGTTCGGGTCGAAGACGACGGCCTGCTCGACCACGCCCTTGCGCGCCAGGGCGATGGAGATCGCGTACTGGGGGAAACCGTGGATGAAGTTGGTCGTGCCGTCGAGCGGGTCGATGATCCACTGGTACTCGGTGTCGGCCTCCGGGCCGGTCTCGCCGGACTCTTCTGCTAAAATGCTGTGGCTCGGGTAGGCCTCGCGCAGCACCTGGATGATGGCCTCTTCGGCCGCCCGATCGACTTCCGTCACGAAATCATTGGGTTGCTTGGCTTCAACGCGGAGCAGGTCCACGTCGAGGGCGGCCCGGTTGATGACGGTGGCGGCACGGCGTGCTGCCTTGATAGCGATGTTCAGAGTGGGGTGCATGGTGTCTGGCGGTTTGCCGGCCCGGGCACGAAAGGCCCGACGGTCAACCACTGATCTGGAAAACCATACATTTTAATATGAACCTCGATGGCGCGCTTGGGCGCGTGCGTGTCGTCCTCTCCCGAACCAGTCATCCCGGCAATATCGGTGCGGCGGCCAGAGCCATGAAGACCATGGGCTTGTCGCAGCTGGTGCTGGTCGACCCCCAGTCCTTCCCCGATCCGGTGGCCACCGCCCGCGCGGCAGGGGCCGATGACATCCTGGCCAATGCGCGGGTCGTCGGGAGCCTGGCCGAGGCACTCGAGGGCACGGTTTTCGCCGCGGCGATGACCGCCCGCAAGCGCGAGATGGCGGTGCCGATGATGTGGGCGCGGGAGGCTGCGGGCGAGATCGTCGGGCGTAGCGCCTTCGGCGACGTGGCGCTGGTCTTCGGCAACGAGACCAAGGGCCTCTCTAACGAGGACGTGGCCCTGTGCCACATGCCCGTGAAGATCCCGGTGAGCGAGGCGTATTCGTCCCTCAACCTCGGCGCCGCGGTGCAGGTCTTGTGCTACGAGCTGCGCATGGCGGCCCTCGACCCCGGCGCGGCGCCCGGCATCGAGTTCGAGCCGGCCACCCACGAGCAGATCGAGGGCTTCTACGCCCACCTCGACCGGGCGATCACCGCCAGCGGCTTCTTCAACCCCACGAACTCCAAGCGCCTGTGGCCGCGCCTGCGGCGGCTGTTCGGGCGGATACGGCTCGAGAAGGACGAGGTCAACATTCTGCGCGGGATGTTGAGCGCCTTCGAAAAAAAGTAGACTAAAATAGTCGGGAATCAAGCGATAACAAATCAGCTCCGCGCACGGCCCGTCCGGCAGCGGAGCGGGAAAACAGCGATCCATTTTCGGGAGTTCTCTCTCATGTTCAGTCGTCTGCGTGAAGACGTGGCCAATGTGCTTCAGCATGACCCGGCGGCGCGCTCCAGATGGGAAGTGCTCACCTGCTATCCGGGCATGCACGCCCTGTGGCTGCACCGTTTTGCCAATGCCGCCTGGCGGCGTGGGTTCCGCTGGGTGGGGCGCTTCACCAGCCATGTGGGGCGCATGTTGACGGGCGTCGAGATCCATCCGGGTGCCACCATCGGCCGGCGGGTCTTCATCGACCACGGCATGGGCGTGGTCATCGGCGAGACCGCCGAGGTCGGCGACGATTGCACGATCTACCAGGGCGTCACCCTCGGCGGAACGTCGCTTTACCGTGGCACCAAGCGCCACCCCACGCTGGGCCGTGGTGTGGTGATCGGAGCCGGAGCCAAGGTGCTGGGCGGCTTCGAGGTGGGTGATGGGGCCAAGGTGGGCTCCAACGCGGTGGTGGTCAAGCCGGTGCCGGCAGGCGCGACCGCCGTGGGCAACCCGGCCCGCATCATCGAGGCGGGTGTCGACGATGCCGCCCGGGCGCGGGAGGCAAAGGCCGAACAGATGGGCTTCACCGCCTACGGCGTGACCCGCGACCTCGACGACCCGGTGTCGAAGGCCTTGCACGGGCTCCTCGACCACGCCGTCGAAACCGACAGGCGCATCGGTGTGCTCCTTGCCCGGCTGGCCGAGGCGGGCATCGCGGTCGATGGTGCCGTGCGGGCGGCGGATTCCTTCGATCCGAAGGGGCTCGGGAAGATGGTGGACTGAACCGCAAAATAGTTGATCGAATTGGTCGGGTTTGGTATTCTTGACTGAAACGTTCAACTATTATTGCGTACCAGCCTGCCCCTGGAGCTGCCATGAGACTCACCACCAAAGGTCGTTTTGCCGTCACGGCAATGATTGATCTGGCCTTGCGTTGTGCCGACGGTCCGGTCACGCTGGCGGGCATCGCCGACCGCCAGAAGATCTCCCTCTCGTATCTCGAGCAGCTGTTCGGCAAGCTGCGCCGCTTCGAGCTCGTGAGCAGCGTGCGCGGCCCCGGTGGCGGCTACGCGCTGGCCCGCGACATGGCTGCGATCACCGTGGCGGACATCATCGCCGCGGTCGATGAGCCCCTGGACGCCACCTCCTGCGGCGGCAAGGAAAACTGCCACGACGCCCATGTCTGCATGACCCACGACCTGTGGACCAACCTCAATCGCCGCATGTACGAATACCTGCACTCGGTGACCCTCGCCAGTCTGGTCGAGCAGCAGCGCCGCAAGGTCGGCCAGCCCGCCGTGCTCCATGACGAACGTGCCGCCAGCGCCACCCGCAATGGTGGCAAGCAGGCGCTCATCGCCTGATTTGCGCCGGAGCGCCGTGATGTTCGCCCCCGTTTACCTCGACCACAACGCGACGACGCCACTCCACCCGGCTGTCCGCGAGGCGATGCTGCCGTGGCTGGGTGAGCGTTTCGGCAACGCCTCGAGCCGGCACGAATACGGCCGTGCGGCCCGCAAGGCCATCGACGAGGCGCGTGCCCAGGTGGCCGCGGCGGTCAATGCCCACCCGACCGAGGTGATCTTCACCAGCGGCGGCTCGGAGGCCAACAACCTGTTCATCAAGGGCGCCGCCGCCGTGCAGAAGCCCGGCCTGGTGGCCGTGAGCGCGGTCGAGCACCCTTGTGTCCGGGAGCCGGCGCGGCAACTCGGCAAGGCAGGCTGGCGCTTCGTCGAGATCGCCGTCGACGGCGAAGGGCGGGTCGATGTCCCGGCCTTTGCGCAAGTCCTGGCCGACAAACCCCGGCTGGTCTCCGTGATGCTCGCCAACAACGAAACCGGCGTGCTGCAGGACGTCGCCGCGCTGGCGGCCAAGGTCAGGGCCGGCGGTGGCTGGATGCACTGCGACGCGGTGCAGGCGCTGGGCAAGATCCCGCTGGATTTCCGCGCCCTGGGCGTGCACGGTCTCAGCCTGTCGGCCCACAAGGTTCAAGGCCCGCTCGGGGCGGGGGCGTTGATCGTCGACAAGCGTGTCGAGCTCGCGCCCCTCATCGCAGGCGGTGGGCAGGAACGCAATCTGCGTTCCGGCACCGAGAACGTGATGGCCATCGTCGGTTTCGGCAAGGCCTGCGAGCTGGCTGCAGCCGGCGTCGCAGAGCGCGCCCGGCGCCTTGCCGCCTTGCGGGAGCGCCTCGAGGCCGGGCTCGTGCAGTTGGGCGCGCAGATTTTCTCGGCCTCCGCCGCGCGTCTGCCCAA
>JAKLLM010000153.1:0-2278 GCA_023150125.1 Zoogloea sp. | reverse complement strand
TTTTGCGGTGGCGAGCGGCTCGGCCTGCTCGAGCGCCAACCCGGAGCCCTCCCACACGCTGATGGCGATGGGCGTCGAGGCGGGCCTCGCCCGCTCGGCGGTCAGGGTCAGCCTGGGGGCCGGCAGCAGCGAGCAGGACATCGACGGATTTTTGAAAACGCTCGGCGAGAATCTCGCCGGTTTGCGAACCCTGGCCGCGGTGGCGGTCTGAGGTTTACAGGACAGACACTTTTTTGCAGCACGGAGAAGACTAAGATGCTCAAGTTCCCGATCTACCTGGATTACTCCGCGACCACGCCGGTGGATCCCCGCGTGGCCGAGAAGATGATTCCCTACCTCACGGAACTGTTCGGCAACCCGGCATCCCGCAGCCACCCCTTCGGCTGGACCGCCGAGAAGGCCGTCGAGGACGCCCGCGAGGAAGTGGCGAAGCTGGTCAATGCCGACCCGAAGGAGATCATCTGGACCTCCGGCGCCACCGAGTCCAACAACCTGGCGATCAAGGGCGCGGCGCACTTCTACTCCGGCAAGGGCAAGCACGTCATCACCGTCAAGACCGAGCACAAGGCCGTCCTCGACACCGTGCGCGAGCTCGAGCGGGAAGGCTTCGAAGCCACCTACCTCGATGTCCAGGAAAACGGCCTGATCGATCTCGAGGTGCTCAAGGCAGCCATCCGCCCCGACACCGTGGTGGTCTCGGTGATGTTCGTGAACAACGAGATCGGCGTGGTCCAGCCGATCGCCGAGATCGGCGAGATCTGCCGCGAGAAGGGCATCATCTTCCACGTCGATGCGGCCCAGGCCACTGGCAAGGTCGACATCGACCTGGCCAAGCTGAAGGTTGACCTGATGTCCTTCAGCGCCCACAAAACCTATGGCCCGAAGGGTGTCGGCGCACTCTACGTGCGGCGCAAGCCCCGCGTCCGCCTCGAGGCACAGATGCACGGCGGCGGCCACGAGCGCGGCCTGCGCTCTGGCACCCTCGCCACCCACCAGATCGTCGGCATGGGTGAGGCCTTCCGCCTGGCCCGCCTCGAGATGGCCGAAGAGAACAAGCGCGTCCGCGAGCTGCGCGACCGCCTGCTGGCGGGCCTCTCTCAGATGGAGGAAGTGTTCGTCAACGGTGACATGGAGCACCGCGTCCCCCACAACCTCAACATCAGCTTCGCCTACGTCGAGGGTGAATCCCTGATCATGGCGATCAAGGACGTGGCGGTCTCCAGCGGTTCGGCCTGCACCTCGGCCAGCCTCGAGCCGTCCTACGTGCTGCGCGCCCTCGGCCGCAACGACGAGCTGGCCCACAGCTCCATCCGTTTCACGATCGGCCGTTTCACGACGGTCGAGGAGATCGACTATACAATCGACCTGCTGCAGCGCAAGATCGGCAAGCTCCGCGAATTGTCGCCCCTGTGGGACATGTACAAGGAAGGCATCGATCTGAACACCGTGCAGTGGGCAGCCCACTGACAGGAGAGCAAACATGGCATACAGCGAAAAGGTCCTCGACCACTACGAAAACCCCCGCAACGTCGGCGCCTTCGGCAAGGAAGACGACGGCATCGGCACCGGCATGGTCGGCGCGCCGGCCTGTGGCGACGTGATGAAGCTGCAGATCAAGGTCGGCAAGGACGGCATCATCGAGGATGCCAAGTTCAAGACCTACGGCTGCGGCTCGGCGATCGCCTCCAGCTCGCTGGTCACCGAGTGGGTCAAGGGCAAGACCCTCGACCAGGCCCTCGACATCAAGAACACCGCGATCGCCGAAGAGCTGGCGCTGCCGCCGGTCAAGATCCACTGCTCGATCCTCGCCGAAGACGCGATCAAGGCGGCGGTCGAAGACTACAAAAAGAAGCACAACGGCTGAAAGGAACCCGATCATGGCAGTAACCCTGTCCGACAAGGCTGCACAGCACATCGGTAACTTCATCGCCAAGCGCGGCAAGGGCGTCGGTATCCGCCTCGGCGTGCGCACGTCGGGCTGTACCGGGATGGCCTACAAGCTCGAGTTCGCCGACGAGGTGCTGGCCGACGACGTGGTCTTCGAATCCCACGGCCTCAAGGTGTTGCTCGACCCCAAGAGCCTGCCCTACATGGACGGTACCGAACTCGACTTCGTGCGCGAAGGGCTCAACGAAGGCTTCAAGTTCAACAACCCGAACGTGAAGGGCGAGTGCGGCTGCGGTGAGAGCTTCACGGTCTGAGATGATCGACCTCAAGCAGGATTACTTCGCGCTGTTCGGCCTCACTCCGGCTTTCTCCATCGACATGGAGAAGCTGG
>JAKLLM010000152.1 GCA_023150125.1 Zoogloea sp. | reverse complement strand
GACACCGGCTGCGGCATCGCCGCCGAGCACCTCCCCCACCTCTTCGAGCCCTTCTTCACCACCAAGCCCATCGGCAAGGGCACCGGCCTCGGCCTGTCGATCACCTACGGCATCATCGGCAAACACAAGGGCTGCATCGACGTGAGCAGCGAAGTCGGCAAGGGCACCACCTTCACCGTCAAGCTGCCCGTCGACCGCGGCGACGACGCCGAAGGCAGCGCCCCCGACGCACTGGCGGCCTGAGGCCGTCTGCGCGCCGGACGGGCCTCGCCCGCGCCTGCGCCTACACCGCCACGCCGCCGGTGCTGAACACCTCGGCGTGGATGCGCGCCGACTCGACGCCCAGCGCGTGCAGGCGGGCGATGTGGGCCTGCAGGAAACCGTCCGGGCCGCACAGGTAGTAGTCGGCATCGGCCGGCAGCGCGAGCGTGCCGAGGTCGAGGCTGCCCACCACCCCGAACTCGGCCACCGGGCCGGCGTCGTGGAAGATGCGCACCTCGAGCTGCGGGTTGTCGGCGGCGGCCTTGTGCAGGCGGGCGCCGAAGGCCAGCACCTCGGCGTTGCGGCAGGTGTGGATGAACTTCACCTGGCGATCCCTGGCGGTGGCGATGAGGTGCTTGAGCATCGAGACCATCGGCGTGACGCCCACCCCGCCGCTGATCAGCACCACCGGCGTGGCGCGGTCTTCGTGCAGCCAGAAGTCGCCGAAGGGCGGCGCCAGATCGATGATGTCGCCCTTGTTGTAGCGGGCGTGCAGCAGGTTGGAGACGCGCCCGGCGGGGGTGGCATTGGTGGCGTCCTCGCGCTTCACCGAGATGCGGAAGTGCGGCAGGCCCGGCGCGTCGGACAGGGTGTACTGGCGCGGCTGGGTGACGCCCCACTCGGGCACGAACACGCGCAGCGTGGTGTATTGCCCGGGCCGGAAGGCCGGCAGCGGGCCGCCGTCGGTGGGCGCCAGGTAGAACGAGGTGATCTCGCGGCTCTCGGCCACCTTGTCGATGATCCTGAACGGCCGCCAGCCCGACCAGCCGCCCTCCCGGTTGGCGGATTCGGTGTAGAGCTTGCCCTCGGCCTCGATCAGCACGTCGGCGAGCACGCCATAGGCAACGCCCCAGGCCTCGATCAGCTCGTCGCTGGCGGCCTCGCCCAGCACCTCCCTGATCGAGGCCAGCAGATGCCGGCCGACGATGGGGTAATGCTCGGCGCGAATGCCCAGGCTGGCGTGCTTGTTGGCGATCAGGGTGATCACCGGGGCGAGCACCGAGGGGTCGTCGATGTTCTCGGCGTAGGCCAGCACCGACATGGCCAGCGCGGTGGGCTGCTTGCCGCTGTCGTTGTGGCTGCGGTTGAAGAGCTGGGTGAGCTCCGGGTTGCCGCGGAACATGCGCTGGTAGAAGTAGGTGGTCAGCGCCACCCCATGTTCCTTCAAGACCGGGATGGTAGCTTTGACGAGTTCGCGCACACGTGCGTCCATGGCTGTCTCCGTAAGGGGGATAAGGGGGATATGCGATATGTTTTGATTGGCATGGGGAAGGCGGTGACGGGCGGCGCTCCGGGAGCACCCCGTCAGGCCCTTCCCGCGGGGCATTCTGACAGAACGCATTCGCCGCGGATGTACCCCCAAAGAGGCCCCGAAGAGACCCCCAAAATCCTTTCAATCCAGGGCTTTGGAGGGATTGACAAGGCCCCGCCGAGGCGAAGCGGGACCAAGCCATAGGCATTTCCAGCGGCTCATCAAAGCAACGCCCCCAAGCTTCCACCAACCCACAACACATGAACGCCGCGCCCGCCCTCCTCCACCCCGCGCCGCCGCCCCTTCAGCCACCCTGCGGAGGCGCCCCGTCCAGCGCCGGCAGCAGCTCGTCCATGAAGGCCCGCGCCGGGAGCGACAGGATCTTCTGGCGCAGGTGCACCACCGACCAGGGCTGGCGGAGCGGGAAGCCTTCGACCTCGAGGATGCGGATGCCGCTCTGCGCCGGGCTCTCGCCCAGCACGTGGCGCGACAGGATCGCGAGGCCCATGCCGGTGGCGACGAGGTCGCGGATGGCCTCGTTGCTGCCGAGGGAGAGCTTGACGTTGAGGGCGTGGCCGCTTTTCAGCAGGTGCCGGTCGATGGCCCGGCGGGTGCCGGAGCCGGCCTCGCGGAGCAGGAAGGGGTGAGCGACCAGGTCGGCCAGCGTGAGCGGGCCCGCCGGCAGGGGGTAGTCCACCGGCGCGATGACCACCAGCGGGTTGTCGAGGAAGGGCCGGGCCACCACGTCGAGCTCTTCCGGCGGAAACGACATGATGTAGAGGTCGTCCTCGTTGGCGCGCAGGCGCTCGACGATGCGGGCGCGGTTGGCCACCTCCAGCTCGATGTCGATGTCCGGGTAGCGCCGGCAGAAGTTGCCCAGCATGCGCGGCAGGAAGTATTTGGCGGTGGTCACCAGGGCCACCCGCAGGCGGCCCTTGCGCAGGCCCTTGAGGGCGTCGATGGCCGACGCGAAGCGGCTCCAGCTGTCGTCCAGCTCGCGGGCCGTCTGCAGCAGCTCGTGGCCGGCGGCGGTGAGGCGGATGTCGCGGCCGCTCTGCTCGAACAAGGGCAGCCCGACGCTGTCGGCGATCTGGCGGATCTGGATCGACACCGCGGGCTGGGTGAGGTGCAGGGCCTCGGCCGCCCGCGAGAAGCTGCCCAGGCGGGCCACGGTGACGAAGGTTTCGAGCTGGCGGGAGGTGAGGTGGCGGCGGGACATATAAGTTTTTATAAATACAAAAGCCGATAAAGTTTAATTGGATTTAATGCCCCGCGGCTGGAATAGTGCGCCCCGTCGAGATTGCCTCCGGAGCCTGCCATGCCCCTTGAACCCGTCATCCTGTTTTTCCTGCTCGGCCTGCTGGCCGGGCTGCTGCGCTCGGACCTGAAGATCCCCGCGGTGCTGCACGAATCGCTGAGCATCTTCCTGCTGCTCGCCATCGGCCTGAAGGGCGGCGTCGAGCTGGCCCGCCAGCCCGTGGCCGAGCTGATCGTGCCGGCGCTGGTGATCGTGGCCATCGGCGCCGCGCTGCCGCTGATCGCCTTCCCGCTGCTGCAGGGCCCGGGCCGCCTGTCGCGGGCCGACGCGGCCTCGGTGGCGGCCCACTACGGCTCGGTCAGCGTGGTCACCTTTGCCGTCGGCGCCGCCTACCTGAGCCAGCTCGGCGAGCAGTACGAGGGCTACATGGCCGTCTTCCTGGTGCTGCTGGAGTTCCCGGCGCTGATGGTCGGCGTGTGGCTGGCCAAGCACGGCCAGGCGCAGTCGGGCCTCGGCAAGGTGCTGCACGAGGTGTTCGCCGGCAAGAGCATCGTGCTGCTGGTGGGCGGCCTGCTGATCGGCTGGGTGGCCGGCGGCGAGGGCATCAAGCCGCTCGACAAGGTGTTCTTCGACCTCTTCAAGGGCGCGCTGGCGATCTTCCTGCTCGAGATGGGGCTGGTGGCGGCCAGCCGGCTGGGCGACCTGCGCCGGGCCGGCACCTTCCTGCTCGGCTTCGCGATCGCCATGCCGCTGTTCGGCGGCGCCCTGGGCGCGCTCACCGCCAGCCTGCTGGGGATGAGCGTGGGCGGCGCGGCGCTGCTGGCCACCCTCTACGCCAGCGCCTCCTACATCGCGGCCCCGGCGGCCATGCGGATCGCCGTGCCGGAGGCCAACCCGGCCCTGTCGATCGGCGCCGCGCTGGGGATCACCTTTCCCTTCAACCTGATGGTCGGCATCCCCACCTACCACTGGCTGGCCAGCCGGCTCGGCGGGATGCTGTGAGCAGCATGCCCCTGCTCGACGGGGCGACGCGGCCAGCACATTCCCCTCCGGTCGGCTAAGGTAAGTGCAGCGGCGACACAAACGCCCCCGACCAAAGGAGAGATCATGCCCACCGGTACCGTCCGCCTGCACCGCGTGCTGCGCACCAGGCCCGAGAAGATCTACCGCGCCTTCCTCGATGGGGAGGCCCTCGCCCGCTGGCTGCCACCCAACGGCTTCACCTGCCGGATCGAGCAGCTGGATGCCCGGGTCGGCGGCAGCTTCCGGATGGCCTTCCGCAACTTCAGCACGGGCAACAGCCATTCATTTGGCGGCCGCTACCTCGAGCTCACGCCCGACACGCGCATCCGCTACACCGACCAGTTCGACGACCCGAACCTGCCCGGCGAAATGGTGACCACCGTGACCCTGCGGGCGGTGGCCTGCGGTGCCGAGCTGGGCATCGTGCAGGAGGGCATACCGGAGGCGATCCCCACGGAGTTCTGCTACCTCGGCTGGCAGGAGTCGCTGGAGCACCTGGCCCGGCTCGTGGAGCCCGAGATCCCCGACTGAGGCTACGGCGCCCCCCAAAATGCAGCGCCGCCCTTCGAGGGGCGGCGCGTGGGCAGGCGGGCCTGGAATGAGAGCACCTCAGTTGGTGCCGTCCCCGCCGATCGGGCCCATGTGGCGGCTGAGGTCGGACCACTGCGACCAGCCCGACGACTTGCCGGCATCGTAGCGGTAGCCTTTCGAATCATAGGCGCCGGCATCCTTCATCATGTCGCTGCGGACCGGGCCTTGCGGGCCGGCCGAGGTGGGCTCCATCGCGTCGTACATGTCGCCGCTGCCCTGCGTGGGCGCCCTGCCGGTGAGCTCCTTCACGCTGTCGTAGAAATCGTAGTGTTCTGCCTGAGCGGTGCCCAGCGGCACCAGCGCGAGGACGCCGCCCGCCACCAAACCGGCTGCCATCCTGGCCAAGAGACTCTTTTTCATGTTGTCCTCCGTTGAGTGGTTCCCCCCTGAAAGACAATGGTGCCAAGGCCGGCGGGCCTGCCCGCGCGGCCCTGCCGGCCTGCGGGGCGGCGTTGGGCGCCACCTCCACAAGGCCGTCGCGGACTGCCCCGCCCGGGAAGCGGTTTCGCATCCACGTTGACCACACTTCATGATAGTCGACGGTTTTTGTCGGAAAAGGACTATCTGAAGCGCGGGATCAATCGACCGAAGCCCGCAGCGGGCCGGGCGGGTGCGCCGGCGGCACCACGTCGTCGAGGGCCAGCAGGCCGAGCACTCCGGCCACCAGCGCGCGGTGCGCCGGCGGCGTGCTGGCGTACCAGCGGGAGAGGTAGGCACGCAGGCTGCTGCGGGCATCGGCCGGGTCGAGGTTGAGGTAGGCCAGCGCCTGCCAGTTCTCGGGGTCGTGCTCGAAGAGGGGCAGCAGCAGGTTGGCGAGCACCTCGTTCTTCTGGCGCAGGTAGGGGTCGCGGCGCAGGCTCGCCTCGTTGTCGCGCAGCCAGGCGGCCAGCGGGGCATCGGCGGGCAGCAGGCGGTGGCCCTCGCCGATCAGCAGCTCGAAGAAGCCCCGCAGGCGCGCTGCCTCGCCGGCCCACTCCGGGCCCGGCGGTGCCGCCTCCCAGCGCTGGGCGAGGTGGCGCAGCGTGAACAGCGAGGCCGTCTCGCACAGCGCCTCCTCGAACCACTGGTTGTCGCGCTGGACGGCCGGCTGGGCGTCGTAGTTGGACAGCACGTGGCACAGCTCGTGGGCGAACTCGTAGGCATACAGGTGCCAGTTGTCGTCGCGGGCATGCAGGCGGATGCGGTATTCGCCGCCACTGCCCCGGCCATACAGCGCCACCGGCGGGCCGTCGGTGTGGGTGACGACGATGGGCGCCCTGAACTGCCCCGGCGGGAAACGCGCCATCAGCGTGTCGGCCACCGCGTGGAGCACCGTCTCGATCGACTCCTTGCGCCCCCGCCCCCAGCCCCCGCCCTGCACCTGGATCGACAGGCCCAGCTTGCGTCCGGCGGATTTCTTCTGCGGCACCTCCACCCCGTCGGCCCAGGCCAGCGAGCACGCCAGCGAGGCCAGGATGAAGGGCACGCGCATCCCCCGCCGCACCCAGTCGGCGGCTCGCGTCCCGTGAAAGAAGAAACGCCTGCGTGTGTGCATTGCAGCCCTGCCCTCCGCGGCCGCTGTCTTGCTTCATGATAGCCGCCCGCCGAGCCAATACTAAGGACCTACCGATTCCACCCCCGTCGTGCGGCTGAAGCCGCAGCGGCAGGGGATGCCGTCAATCAGGCCGGGGGCGGGTGTTCCAGGACGCCACGGCTAACGATGAGATGACGTCGCCAGACGGAACCCTATTGCCCACTCAGGCGCTGGCCGAAGGAGATCGCATAGGCGGGCGAGCGCATGCGCAGGATGGGATCGGCGCCGGCGCTGAAGCCGGCACTCAGCACATTGGGGTCGAAATTGATGGGGGTGCAGGCCTCGCCGCCGGCCTGGGAGATGCGCAGGGTGCCGACCTTGAACACCGCGCGATCTGCCGGCCACTGGCGGGAAGGGTCGTCATCCGTGTCCTCGGGCTCGCCGAGCACCATGATCCAGTCAAAGCGCACCGCCCCCTGGCGCAGCCTCTCCTCCAGGCGTTGCGCGAGGAAGTCTGCAGGCGCACTGGCCATCTCGGCCGCATCGAGGCCTTTCTCGCCGTCCTGGGGCTGCAGATACCAGCGGACCTTGAGCCTTTCACCCTGCCGGCCCTGCACGTAAAAGGTGTGGAGACCGTGGTAAGTGGCGGTGGCGTAGCTCCAGGGAGGCGGGTTGCCGGCCAGCCACTCGGCCTGGGGCCGGGTGTCCGGATGCGCCTCCCGGTAGGCGGCGATCCGCTGGGCGTCGGGCTTGCCGTCCGGCCCGGGGCGCTGGGCACGCAACAGGCCCAGGAAGCTGTCCGGGTCCTTGGCGCCAAAAACCGGCGTGCTCAGCATGGCGAGGTGATGCACGCTGCCATCCGGCAGCTCAAACCGGGCGGCCAGGCCCCGCGGCGAGCGCGTGCTGTCGGGGACGCGGGGGTTGCCGCCCGCCATGGAAAACCGCAGCTGGGCCGGTATGCCCTGGCCCGAGAACAGGGGGCTGGCGAGACGCGTGCGCGCCGCCTCGCTCGCCACGAACTCACCCTGGGCGCAGACACCCTTGGCGTGGCCCTTGCGGACGCCCTTGTGCTCACCGCTCAGGGCACGGAAGGCGTCGATGAAATCGTAGGGGCTGGCGGTGGGCGTCTGGGCGGCCAGCGGCAGGGAAAGCGTGGCGAGGGCGGCGGCAAGAGTGCTGCGGAGCATGGGCGAGTCCTGACAGTGATGGTGGAGACGGCGGTTGAACGCACCGGCGGCTGCGGCGCTGCAGGGGGCAGGCGCGAAGCGACAAGCCGGCAGTCGATCACCCCCAGCTCCCGGCCACGGTGTGATCCCGCCCGCCGGGATGAGTTCGCGCCCCGAGGCCCGCCGGCCCCGGCAACCGGCCATCAGCGCGCGGACACCCGCCGCTGCATGAGCGCCGTGACCTCGCATTCCGCCGCCTCCACGGCCCCGGCCAGATAACCCGCGTCGCGGCGCGCGGCTTCGCTGCCGGCCAGCCACAGGCGCTGCTGCCACTCGCGCGGCACCGGCGCGAGGCCGCCGGACACCGGATGCTCGCCCGCCTCCGCGTCGTCGGCCGTGGCGGTGAGCGGGTCGGCGGCCCAGTCCTTGAACAGGGTGGCGCGGGGCGCACCGGCCTCGGGGCCGAACAGGCGGGCCAGCTGCCGCACGGCGGCGTCGACGATG
>JAKLLM010000151.1 GCA_023150125.1 Zoogloea sp. | reverse complement strand
AACGCAGAAACACCGGGGGCACGCCTCCGCCATCCGGCGCGGCTTCATCCTCGCCCTCGCCGCCGGCCTCGTCGGCGGCTGCACCGGCCTGCTGCCCACCTCGAAGCAGGCGGTCAGCAACCAGTGGCAGGACTTCGACGACGCCAAGCACAGCTTCGACCAGATCGTCCCCTACCGCACCCGCATGGACACGGTGCGCGAGCTCGGCTTCGACCCCGCCCGCACTCCCAATGTGCAGATCCTCAACCACTCGCAGGTGGTACGCGCGGTGCTGCCCTCGCCGCTGCAGGAGCTCGGCACCATCCCCAAGGGCATCGTCGACTGCATGAAGGCCCAGGAGGCCTGCATCGGCTACTTCATGGAGCCCAGCCACATCGACCGCAAGCGGGTCGGCAACTTCATGCTCGACTTCCTCAACTTCAAGCGCGACACCCTCACCACCGGCTGGAAGTTCGGCGCGCTGATCGTGGTGATCCACGACAAGGTGGTCTACAAGCAATGGAGCGGCCGCCCGAAGATCGAGGAGACCGAAGTGCGCAAGAACCCCCTCGGGCCACTGCAGGGGGTGGGGGAGTCGATGAAGGGGGGCTTGTGAGCAGGCACCGCGAGAAGCCATCGCGCCCGCCCGATTGCCCGCAACACCCCCGCGTTACACGATCACACGGCCGTGTGATCGTGACTCGATAGCGTATTCCCTTAACACGAGGCCTTGTGATGAGGGCTAACGCTATCGTTCCTCGATCACGATAGCAAAAGCTCGAATCACGAGGCCTCGTGATGTGGGCTCACCCTATCGTTGCTCGATCACCATAGTAAAAGCTCGAATCACGAGAGCGTGTGATTCGAGCTTTTACTATCGTTGGCGTATCACACCGTCGTGCACTCAAGACTCGCCGCCTTGTTGTGGCATCACAGGGCCGCGTGCTCGTGAAACACGGGCGCGAGATCGCAATTCACGCCCGTCTACTCACATGACAAGGCGGCGAGCCCCGATCACACGGCCGCGCATCAAAGGCACACGCCCGTGTGATCGCAGCATGAGGCCTCGTGGGGCGATCACACGGGCGCAGGCCGCCCTCAGCGCAGCCCCCACAACACCGCCATCCCCGCGATGAAGGGCAGCCACGGGTTGCGCGACAGGCTGACCGCCAGCACCGCGGCGATGGCGGCGCCGAGCTTGGGGTTGAAGACGTCCGGCGCGCCGTTCACCAGCACCACGTCGGGCACCACGATGGCCGCCAGGGCGGCGGCGGGGGCGTAGCGCAGGGCCTTCTGCACGGCCTCGGGCAGGCTGGCGCGCTGGCCGAGCACGATGAAGCTGGAGCGCGGCAGCAGGGTGGCGAGGCCGATCAATATGAAGGTAAGCCACAGGCTGGCGTCGTAGTTCATCGGGCCTCCGCCTTCTTTTGCAGGTGTTCGGTGGCAAAGCCGGCGGCAATGCCGGCCACGATCGCCACCATCACCCCCAGGCGCAGCGGCAGGCCGCGCAGCAGCACCGACAGCACGCCGCCGGTGAGCATCGCCACCAGCATCGGGCGTACCCGCGCCATCGGCACCAGCAGCACCAGCAGCGCGATGCTGGCCATGAACTCCAGCGACCAGCCCCGCGGGATGGCCCCCGCTGCCAGCACGCCGGTGAGCGTGGAGCTCTGCCACACCAGCGCGCACCACAGGGATGGCGCCAGGTAGTAGCCCAGCCGCCAGGCCGGGTCGGCGTCGCTGCGCAGGCGCTCGAGGCAGGTGGCGAAGACGCCGTCGGTGAGCAGGTAGCCGCACAGCCAGCGCTGCAGCAGCGTGCCGCCGGCGAGCGGCCCGGCCAGCGCGGCGCTGAAGATGAGGAAGCGCAGGTTCACCACCAGCGCGGTGGCCAGGATCAGCCACCACGGGGCACCGATGACGATCAGTGGCAGGGTGCCGAGCTGGGCGGTGGCGCCGAAGACGATGAAGCTCATCCCCATCGCCTGCACCGGCGTGAAGCCGGCGCTCACCATGGCGAGGCCGGTGACCAGCGCCCACGGGACCAGACCCACCGACACCGGCAGGCACACCCGGAAGCCCTCGCGGGCCCCGGCCTTGAAACTCGGCGACATGCGCGCTCCTGCAAAAGGGGAGCGCAAACTTAGCACGGGATGTCCGCCCGTGACGCAGCACGGCGCCGGGGCGTGGATGGACGGCATGACGGCCCCGTCACGGCCGGGCCCTCACGCCGAAGACGGCGGGCGTGCCCCGCGCGCCGAGGCGGTGATCGGCGCCGGAGCGGCCGCGGGCAGCAGCCGGCCAGATCTATCCGCCTAAACCCCCCGCGGGTACGGGAAGCCCACCGGCGGCGGCAGGGTGTGGTCCACCCAGCGGCGCACCGCCGCGTCGCAGATGGCGTAGCCCCAGTTGATGAGGCGCTCCTGGGTGTCGTCGGGCATCGCGGCGAGGCGGGTGGCCAGGCGGCCCAGCTCATAGGTGTGGGCATCCGGGCAGGGCAGCGCGTCGGCGAGGCCGTAGTCGCCGATCTTCGAGCGCACGCTCCAGTAGGCGCCCATCCGGTCGCCGCGCAGGAAGCCGGCGATCACCTGGCGCTTGCGCAGCGCGCGCACCTGGTTGTCGACCATGTCGAGCACCCGCTTGGTGTGGCTCGCCCAGTCGATGCCGGGGTCGGGGTCGACGCCCATAGCGAGGCCGGCGTCGCTCACCAGGATGGTCTCGTAGCGCTTCCAGGCGGTCTCGAGGCCGAGGTTGTCATACACCCCGCCGTCGGTGAGGTAGACGTCGCGGGTGAAGGGCGGGTGGTGGAAGGCCTCGCCCTGGGGCGGGCTGAAGTCGGCCGGGTCGAGGCGCAGCCGCGCCGGCGAGAGCACCGGCGGAAACGCCGACGAGGCCGCCACCGCCACGGCCAGCGGCAGCGTCGGGTTCTTCACCTCGCCGACCTGGTAGTCGCGCATGTAGGGCTTCGAGAAGCGCCACAGGCTGCCCGTCTGCACGTTGGTGGCGTTGATCACGAAGCGCGGCGGGTCGTCGGGCAGATCATGCAGGGTGGCGTCGCCATACAGGTGCTCGCGGTAGGCGTCGGCCACCTTTTCGTTGATCGAGCCGGGCAGGAACACGCCCTTCAGCACCGAGCCCACGTCCACCGCGTGATGGGCGAAGGCGCGGATAGGCTCGACCACCCGGGCCACCAGCCCCCGCGCCACGCCGCCCGCAAAGTCGAGCTGGCCCCAGCGCAGGCCCAGCAGCCCGGCGGTGATCGAGCCCCCCGAGACGCTGGAGATGCGGTCGAGCCGGGCGAGGTAGCCCAGCTCGTTGAGCCGCCACAGCACCCCCAGGTGAAAGACCATCGCCCGGTAGCCGCCGCCCGACAGGCACAGGGCGACGCCCGGCCGGGGCCGCGAGCGACCGTCGTCGTCCACCGGCGACAGGGCCAGCTGTTGCTCCGCTTTATCGACAGGCATCTTCCCCTCCCTTGCCCCCGGCACGCTCGGGCCTTGCGACGCAATCGACCCCGTCGGCATCCGCCGCAGGAAACGCCGGGACGCCCCTGCAGATGCGGCAGATGCCTCTCGAAAGACGCTACAGCCGACAGGGTCATTACCGACCAATTCAGCATAGCCAATGGCGGCCGGCTGGCAAGGGCGGCGCGGGAGGGCGGCAGCTCAGCGCGGCCGGAAGGGCTCGAAGCGGGCCGTCTCGCTCTGGCCGTCGGCCAGCTTCAGCGTCACCACCACCTTCATGCCCGGGTCGGCGGCGTAGCGGGCCTTGCCCTCCAGGCGGTCGCCCGCCGCGGCCAGCACCACGCTCTGCTTGCCGGCCGGCGAGAGCAGCAGCGCGCTGGCGCTGGCGCCGGCCACCGGCACGGGCTTGCCGCCGTGGTCGCTGAGGTAGACGCGCACCGGCGCCGGCGCGTCGCCGCGGGCGTCCTTGGCCAGCACCAGCTCCAGGTGGTAGGCGCCGGACATGCGCAGCTGGCCGCCGTGGGGCGCGGTCATCGCGTCGAGGGTGGCGTCGTCGTGGGCGAAGGCCGGAGCGGCCAGCAGCGCGGCAGCGGCGAGGAGGAGGGCGTGCAACTTCATGGTGTGTCTCCTTGGGAAGAATCGGAATCAATGGACGCCAGCGCCGGCCCGCCATAGCGGCGGAACAGCAGCGGCGTGAGCAGAACGTCGAGCAGGGTCGAGCTGACGAGGCCGCCGAAGATCACCACCGCCACCGGGTGGAGGATCTCCTTGCCCGGCGCCTCGGCGGCCAGCAGCAGCGGCACCAGCGCCAGCGCGGCGGTGAGGGCGGTCATCAGCACCGGGGTAAGGCGCTCGCGGGCGCCGCGCAGCACCAGGGCATCGCCGAAGGCCTCGCCCTCGGCCTGGTGGAGGTGCAGGTAATGGCTGATCTTGAGGATGCCGTTGCGGGTGGCGATGCCCGTGAGGGTGACAAAACCCACCAGCGCCGCCACGGAGAGCGGCTGGCCCGACAACGCCAGCGCCGCCACCGCACCCACCAGCGCCGCCGGGATGCCGACCATCACCATGCCCACCAGGCGCAGCGAGCGGTAGCGCCCGTAGAGCACCAGGAAGACCAGCGCCAGCGACAGCGCGGCCAGCCCGGCGATGCGGGTCTGGGCCTCCTCCTGGGCCTGGAACTGGCCTTCGATGTCCACCGTCACGCCGGCCGGCAGCGGCGTGGCGGCCACCACCGCGCGCATCTCGCGGACCACCTCCGACAGGCTGCCGGCGGCGTTGGCCGACACCACGATGCGCCGCCGGCCGCGGTCGCGGGCGATCTGGTTGGGGCCCTCGCCCACCTCGATGCGTGCAAGCTGGCCGAGCGGCACACTGCCCAGCGGCGTCGCCACCGGCAGCGTGGCGAGGCGCTGGGGGTCGCGCTCGGCGTCGGGCAGGCGCATCACCAGGTCGAAGCGCCGCCCGCCATCCACCACCTCGCCGACCCGCTCGCCGCCCACCAGGCGCTGCACCACGCCCAGGGCCTGGGCCGGCGCAATGCCGTGGGCGGCCAGCGCCGGGTAGTCCAGCACCACCCGCAGCTGGGGGATGCGCACCTGCTTCTCCACCTGCAGGTCGGCGATGCCGGGCACCGCGGCAAAGCGCGCGCGCAGGGCCTCGGCCAGGCTGCGGATCTCGTCGAGATCCTCGCCGCTCACCTTGACGGCGATCTGGGCGCGCACGCCCGACAGCAGGTGGTCGAGCCGGTGGGCGATCGGCTGCCCCACCGACACGCTGGCCGGCAGCCCGGCCAGGCGCGTGCGGATGTCGGCGATCACCTGGGCGCGGGGACGGCCGTCGGGGCGCAGGTCCACGTCGAGCTCGCTGGAATGCACGCCCTCGGCGTGCTCGTCGAGCTCGGCCCGGCCGGTGCGGCGGCCCACCTGCAGCACCTCCGGCACGCCGCGCAGCAGGGTCTCGGCGAGCTGCCCGACGCGCTCGGATTCGGCCAGCGCGATGCCCGGCTGGAGGATCACGTTGATCGTCAGGGTGCCCTCGTTGAAGGGCGGCAGGAAGCTGCGCGGAAAGAAGGGCACGCTGGCCGCCGCGGCCAGCACCAGGGCCAGCGCGGCCAGCAGCACCCGGCCGCTCTTCGGCAGCGCCCAGCCCAGCAGGCGCGCCTGGGCGGCCTTGAGATGCGCCACCAACCAGCCGTCGCCGTGCAGCAGGCGCGGCATCTGCGGCAACAGCAGCACGCACAGCACCGGCGTCACCGTAACGGCCACCGCCAGGCTGGCCAGGATCGCCACGATGTAGGCCAGGCCCAGCGGCACGAACAGCCGCCCCTCCATGCCCGGCAGCGCGAACAGCGGCACGAACACCAGCACCACCGTCGCGGTGGCCAGCACCACCCCGGAGCGCACCTCGCTGCAGGCCCGCGCCACCACCTGCAGGGCCGGCAGCGGGCGGGCCGCGCGGCGGTTCTCCTGGAGCCGGCGCAGCACGTTCTCCACGTCCACCACCGCGTCGTCCACCAGCTCGCCGATGGCGATCGCCAGCCCGCCGAGGGTCATCGTGTTGATCGACAGCCCGAGCAGCCGGAACACCAGCACCGCCGCCAGCAGCGACAGCGGGATCGCCAGCAGTGAGATCGCGGTGGTGCGCACGTTGAGCAGGAACACGAACAGCACCACCGCCACCAGGATCGCCCCGTCGCGCAGCGCCTCGCCCACGTTGCCCAGCGCCGCCTCGATGAAGTCCGCCTGGCGGAACAAGAAGCGCGGCGCCGCGATGCCCGGCGGCAGGCTGCCGGCCACGTCGGCCAGCACCGCCTCCACGGACCGGGTGAGGGCGATGCTGTCGATGCCCGGCTGCTTCTGCACCGACAAGATCACCGCCGGCTTGCCGTCGAAGCCCGCCCCGCCCCGCGCCACCGCCGGCGCAAAGCCCACCTCGGCCACCTGCGACAGGCGCACCGGCACGCCCCGCGGCGCCCCCACCGGCAGGCTGGCCAGGTCTTCGATGCGGCGGCTGCGGCCGATACCGCGGATCAGCCATTCCTGCCCCTGGCGGTCGATGAAGCCGCCGGCGCTGTTGGCCGCGAAGCCCGCCACCGCCGCCTCGACCGCGTCGAGCCCGATGCCCAGCGCGCGCATCCGCGCCGGGTCGGGCATCACCCGCCACTGCTTCACGCCGCCGCCGATCGGGATCACCTGGGCCACGCCCGGCACCGCCAGCAGGCGCGGGCGCAGCACCCAGTCGGCGTACTCGCGCACCGCCAGCGGGCTGGCCTGGGCCGGGTCGATGGGCAGTGCGATCAGCAGCACCTCGCCCATGATCGAGGCGATCGGCCCCATCTGCGGCACCACCCCGGCGGGCAGGCGCTCGCGCACCGCGGCCAGGCGCTCGTTGACGCTCTGGCGCTTGCGCCAGATGTCGCTGCCCCAGTCGAACTCCACATACACCAGCGACAGCCCCACGCCCGACACCGAGCGCACCCGGGTGACGCCGGGCATGCCGTTCATCGCAGTCTCGAGGGGAAAGCTGACCAGCTGCTCGACCTCCTCCGGGGCCATCCCGCCGGCCTCGGTCATCAGCGTCACGGTGGGCTTGTCGAGGTCCGGGAAGACATCCACCGGCAGGCGCTGCAGCCCGAAGGCCCCCGCCGCCAGCAGGGCCAGCGCGGCGGCCAGCACGAACAGCCGGTTGGCCAGGCTCCAGCCCACCAGGCGGTCGAAGAGGTTGCTGCGGGCCGGCGTCATCGCACCGCCCCCAGCAGCGGCGCGCCCTGCACCACCACCCGCTCGCCGGGCGTAAGGCCGCCCTGCACCCGCACCCGGCCCGCATCCAGCGGCGCCACCTGGACCCGCCGCGGCGCAAACACCTCGGGCGCCTCATGTACCCACACCGTCGCCGCCTCGCCGCTGCCGCTCACCGCAGCCAGCGGCAGCACCACGCTTTTGGCAGCCTGCCCGGGCAGGCTGGCGAAGACCTTCACCGGCTGGCCCACCGCCAGCAGCGGCGCGCCCTCCACACGGAACAGCAGCGGCAGCGTGCCCTCCCGCAGGCTGCGCCCGCCGCCGGCAAAGCGCAGCGCGAAGCTCGCCCCGCCGGCCTCGCCGCGGGCGCTGCCGCCAGCCATCGCGGCACCGATGGCCGGGTCGTAGGCCAGGGCCTCG
>JAKLLM010000150.1 GCA_023150125.1 Zoogloea sp. | reverse complement strand
GAGTCGCGCTCGGCCTCGATGCGGCTGCGCTCGCCCTGCTGGTGCCACCACACCGCACTGCCGACCGCGGCGCCGGCCAGGATCAGCGCCAGCCAGAAGGCGAAGAAGAACTTCCAGAACAAGCGCCCGAGCCTCATCACCACGCCCTCACTCGCGCACCATCAGGTAACCCTGCCCGCGCACCGTCTCGATCCACGAGCGGCCGTCCGGGCGCGCCCCGAGCTTGTGGCGGATGCTCGACAGATGCACGTCGATGCTGCGGTCGAAGCGCGCCAGCGGCCGCCCCAGGCCCTGCTCGGAGAGCTCCGGCTTGCCGACCACCCGGCCGGCGTTGCGGGCGAGGAGCTCGAGCAGGTTGAACTCGGTGCTGGTCAGCGCCAGCGGCTGCCCCTGCCACTGGGCGCGGCGCATCTGCGGCCACATCACCAGCGCCCCGACGCTGAGGGGGCCGGCCGGCGCCTCGGCGCTGGCGGATTCGCCGCTGCGGCGCAGGATCGCCCGCAGCCGGGCCACCAGCTCGCGCGGGGTGCAGGGCTTGGGCACGTAGTCGTCGGCACCCAGCTCGAGGCCGACGATGCGGTCCACGTCGTCACCGCGGGCAGTCAGCATCAGCACCGGCACCTGGCTGTGGGCACGGATGCGGCGCAGGGCCTCGATGCCATTCACGCCCGGCATCATCACGTCCAGCACGACGATCGCGTACCGCCCCGACAGCGCCGCCGCCACGCCGGCCTCGCCGTCGTGCACGGCGTCGGCCGCGAAGCCCTCGCTCTCGATGTACTCCCGCAACATCGACGCCAGCTCCACGTCGTCATCCACCAGCAAAACCCTGTTCATCCTGCACCTGCCCTTCTGGAATGCCCCGATGATACGAGCCGCCGCGCCGCCGGCCAAAGCACGCGCGGGGCTTTTACCCGCATTTACACGCCTTTACACCCTGCGAACCGGGCTTTACGCGGGCAGCGCCGAAGATCCAGCCCCACCCAGCCCCGGTCGCCCTGGCTTCCACTTCAATGACTCACCCTCCACGCCGCCTCCAGGCCCTGCTCGCCGCCCTGCTGCTGGCCGGCAGCAGCCTGGCCAGCCCCGCCACCCCGCTGCCCGAGCTCGGCGACGCCTCCGCGGCCGTGCTGTCGCTCACCGCCGAACAAGCCCTCGGCGCCCAGGCCATGCACAGCCTGCAGCAGGCCGGCGCGCTGCTCGACGCCCCAGAGGTCGACGCCTACCTCGACAGCCTCGGGCGCCGGCTGCTGGCCGCCGACCCGGCCAGCGACGGCCAGGCCTTCCACTTCTTCGTGGTGGACGACCGCGAGATCAACGCCTTCGCGCTGCCCGGCGGCTACATCGGCATCAACCGCGGGCTGATCCTGGCCAGCCAGAGCGAAAGCGAGCTGGCCTCGGTGCTGGCCCACGAGATCAGCCACGTCACCCAGCACCACATCGCCCGCCAGCTCGCCGCCCGGTCGGGCAGTCAGCTGCTCACCACGGCCGCCCTGCTCGCCACAGTCGTGGCGGCCGCCAGCGGCAACGGCCAGGCTGCGATGGCCGCCGCCAGCGGCGCCACCGCGGCCCAGCTGCAGAGCCAGATCAACTACACCCGGGAGCACGAACACGAGGCCGACCGCATCGGCTTCCAGCACCTCGCCGACGCCGGCTTCGACCCGCGGGCGATGGCCGCCTTCTTCGAGCGCCTGCAGCGCAGCACCCGCCTGATGGACGGCGGCAACACCCCGGCCTACCTGCGCAGCCACCCCCTGACCCACGAACGCATCGCCGAAGCCGAGGACCGAGCCTTCAGCCGCCCCTACCGGCAAGTCCCCGACAGCCGGGAATACCCGCTCGTGCGCGCCCTCCTGCGCAGCTACGAAGGCAGCCCGCAGGACGCCGTGGCGCGCTTCGCCGGCGAGCTGGCCGAAGGCCGCCACCGGGACCGCAACGCCACCCGCTACGGCCTCGCCGCCGCCCAGCTGCGGGCGGGCAACTTCACGGCCGCCGAGGCCAGCCTGCAGGCGCTGGAGGCCGACGGCATCCGCCACCCGATGTTCGAAGCGCTCGCCGGCCAGACGCTGATGCAGGCCGGCCGCCTGCCCGAAGCCCGCCGCCGCTACGAGCAGGCGCTGGAACGCTATCCGCAGCACCTGCAGCTCGTCCGCGACTACCCGCAGCTGCTCATCAAGCTCGGCGACATGGCCGCCGCCGCCCGTTTCGCCGAAAGCCGGCTGCCCACCCACCCGGGCGACGCCAGCCTGCACCGGAGCGCCGCCGAAGCCTGGGCAGCCCTGGGCAACGAACCCCGGTCGCACCTGCACCTGGGCGAAAGCTACGCCGCCCGGGGCGACACCCGCGCCGCCGTCGAACAGCTGGAGCTGGCCGTCCGCAGCCCCGACGCCGGCACCCGCGACCTCCTCGTCGCCGACGCCCGCCTGAAGGCCCTGCGCGAGCAGGCCAACGCCCCCGCCAGCGGCCGCGGCGACGGCCGGCGCATCCAGCCGAAACAATCCCTTTACCCGGATTTACGCAGCGCCAACCGCCCTTAACCCACCACCGGGCGATGATTCAGCCATCCGACGAGGCCACCCGGCCCCGCCCCGAACCCCGATCAAGGAGACCAGCATGACCCAGCACAAGTGCATCCTCAGCACCCTTCTCGTCGCCGGCAGCATTGCCCTGGCGGCCCCCGCGATGGCCCAGGGCATGGGCGGCATGCGAGGCGGCCACTGCGGCCAGCACCACCCCGCCGGCGCCATGATGCACGGTGAAATGGGCCCCTTCGGCGGCGGCATGCATCTGCCACCTTTCATGCGGGAACTCAATCTGAGTGACGCCCAGCATGACAAGATCTTCAAGATCATGCACGATCAGGCCCCTGCACTGCGTGACAAGGCCAAGGAGGCGAGTAAGGCGAACTACGAATTGCACGGACTCATGCTCTCGGATAAATACGATGAAGCACGCGTCCGTGCCCTGAGCGAGACCAGCGCCCAGGCAATGGCAGCCATGGCCCAGATGCGTGCAGCCAGCCTTAACCAGATCTACCAGACCCTGACCCCGGAACAGCGCAAGAAGGCCGATGAGCTCAAGAGCCGCTTCGACAACCCGACACCCCGCCGGCCCATGCGGGCACCGGACGACGAGCGTCCGGCTCCGCGTCGCTTCTGACGCCGGCCCCACCTGAAAGCCTCCCGCCGGAGCGGCCTTGCCGCCCTCCGGCGAGTTGGTGTTTGTGCTCACGGAACCCGGGTCTGTGTAGTGATGACAAAAACAGAACAACAATCACAACGAGAAAGACCACAATGCGAACCCTTGATGCCGTCGATCGGCAAATCCTTGAAATCATGCAAAAGGACGGTCGTATCACGATGACCGACCTGGCCGCCCAGATCGGTCTGTCCGCCACCCCCTGCACCGAACGCGTCCGCCGGCTTGAGCGGGACGGGATCATCTCCGGCTACCACGCCCGGGTGAACCCCCACAGCCTGGGGCAGAGCATCCTGGTCTTCATCGAGGTCCGCCTCGCCGCCAAATCGCGCGAGATCCTCGCCCGGGTGCGGGAATCCTTCGACGAGATCGCCGACATCATGGAATGCCACCTGGTGTCCGGCGATTTCGACTACCTCCTCAAGGCCCGCCTCGGCGCCATGAGCGAATACAACGAGCTGCTGTGCCGGCTCCATGCGCTGCTGCCGGCCACCGTGGATTGCCGCAGCTACGTGGTGATGGAGGAGATGAAGGAAAGCCTCTACGTCTGCCCGTAAGCCCCGGGCCCGGCCCTCGCCACGCCGGCCGGCGCTGCGGCCGGCATCGCCCCTCGAAGATCGAGCTTAATCGCGAAAGCCGCCCGGCCGGTGCGCCCGCCCGCTGGCAAGCCGCCGCCGGCAGGCGTAGATTGGCGGCATGAAGGGACAAGGTTTCCTGCGCCGCTTCGGCTACGCCCGGGCCGGCATCGTCACGGCCTTCCGGCGGGAGCGCAGCATGCGCACCCACGGGGTGGCCGTCGTCGCGGCTGTCGTGTTCCTGGGCCTCACCAGGGCGCCCGCGCTGTGGTGGGCACTGGTCGGGCTGGCGGTGGGGCTGGTGCTGGTGGCAGAGATGGCCAACACCGCCATCGAAACCCTGGCCGACCACCTGCACCCGGGCCAGCACCCGGAGATCGGCGTGGTCAAGGACGTGGCAGCCGGCGCAGTGCTGGTCGCCAGCCTCGTGGCGGTGGTCGTCGGCCTGGCCTACGTGGCCACCCTGCTGGGCTGAAGGGCCGGGCCACGGCGCGGCCTACAGCGTCTTCAGGTATTCCACCAGCGCGTCCTTGTCGGCGGCGGGCAGGCCGGTGCCGAAGTCGTGGCCCTGGTTGCCCGAGCCGCCTTCGCTCACATCCATCCGCGTGCCCACCCGGCGCGCCGCCTCGCCCTCGCTCACAAAACCCACCCGCTGCGGGTCGAACACGTCGTAGCCGCGCCAGAACACCCGCGGCCGCGCCTCCGGCGGCTCGAGCAGGTCGCGCAGGCTGGGCACCGAACCGTTGTGCAGGTAGGGCCCACGCAGCCAGATGCCCTCCAGGAAGGGGATCTTGTAGCCCGCCAGGTCTTCCTCCACCAGCCCGCGGCGCTGAATGCCCATCTCGCCGACGATGCGGTTGGCCTTGATCGCGGCGCCCTTGTTCCAGGTGTCGAGGCGGCCGCGATCGGTGCCCACCTCGGCCAGCGGGATGCGCGTGCCGGTGCGCTCGCTGGCGTGGCAGGCGGCGCAGTGGGCGTCAAACACCGCCTTGCCGGCCGCGGCGCGGGGGGCGTCGATCGGGAAGGGATATTTCGGCGGCTGCAGCACCGACAGGTAGTCCTGCAGCCACTTCACCTGGCCGAGGAAATCCCGCTTGTCGGCCGGCGCCGCGCCAAGCACGCCGAGGGCCGAGTCGATCATCACCGAATGCACGTCGTGGGTGTCGCCCGCGTAGTTGGGCAGGCGGCCTTCGGCGTCGCGGTACTGGGCGAGCTGCCAGACGTCCGGGATGTCGGCCGGGCCGAACTTGTCGTCCATCGGCTCGCGCACCATGAAATAGCGGGTCAGGTTCATGCCGTCGTCGCGGCCGCGGCCCCACTCGGCAAAGTCGGGGCGGTAGAGCCAGGCGAACTGCGCTTCGCGCTCGAGCAGGCGCTTCCTGGTGATCGGGATGATCAAGTAGCGGTAGAGCAGCCGGTCCACCAGGTCGAGTTCGGTCACCCGGTTGATCTCGGCCATCAGGATGTCCGCGTTGAAGCGCGGGTCGCGGGCGCAGTCGATCAGCAGCCGGAAGAAGTTCTGGATGTTGAGGGTGTGGCCGGGCCCGCCCACCACGAACACCGGGTTGGCGTCGGGGCTGGTGCGGTAGCTGGCGGTGTGGCAGGCGGCGCAGTTGTTGGCCACCCGCGGGAAGCCGATGGTCTTTTTGGTGAAGCCCACCGGCAGCTCCTGGCCCTGCTCCCAGGCCACGCCGAGGGCTGCGTAGCCGCCGGGGGCGATCTCGCCGTCCTGGCGGAACTTCTCGGGGAAGACCCGCGGCAACACGTAGAAGATCCAGTAGGGGATCCCCGCGTCGTGCTCGGCGCCGATCGAGCCATACTTGAAGCGCATCTCGGGCGACTCGAAGACCCACGGCGGCTGGGGCTCCTCGCGGAAGCCGCGGCTCCAGCCCAGCGCGGCGGCGATCACCGCCAGCACCAGGGTGGCCAGCAGGCCGGCGTGCCACAGCACCCGCCGGGTGAGGATGTTGCGGATATCGGTCGGGACGGTCATGGCGGGCCCCCGCTCAGAAAGTCTTCAAGAATTCCACCAGCGCGGCCTTGTCGGCCTCGGGCAGCTCGGTGCCGTAGGCGGGCCCCTCGTGGCCGGCGTTGCTGTTGCCGGGGCGGGTGGTGTCGAAACGGAAGAAATGCTGGCCGCCGGCCTCCGCCTGATCCGACACGAAGCCGACCCGGGCCGGGTCGAACACGTCGTTGCC
The DNA here is from genome assembly GCA_023150125.1 of Zoogloea sp. Classification (GTDB taxonomy): domain Bacteria; phylum Pseudomonadota; class Gammaproteobacteria; order Burkholderiales; family Rhodocyclaceae; genus Zoogloea. Next base: position 1,721 of record JAKLLM010000150.1, on the reverse strand, counting down.
GCGCCAGAACACCGCCGGCCGGCGGCTGGCCGGCTCGAGCAGGTCGCGCAGGCTGGGCACCGAGCCGTTGTGCAGGTAGGGCCCGCGCAGCCAGATGCCGTCGAGCGGCATGTTGGCGTAGCCGTGGGTCTTGCGGAATTTGGTGAAGCGCCACGGGTAGCCGGCGTACAGCATGGCCTGGTTGACGGCCAGCGTGTAGGTGTAGGAGTCGAGCCGGCGCCGGTCGGTGCCGATCTCGGCGATCGGCGTCACGCGGCCCACCTGCTCACCGCTGAAATCCCGCCCCGAGGCGCCGTGGCAGGCCGCGCAGTAATGGCCGTAAAGCGGCGCGCCGCGGGCCGCCAGCGCAGCGTCCACCGGGAACAGCGCGCCGAAGGACGGCGGCACCGCGTCGAGGATCCAGTCCTCCACCCGGCGCACCCGGCGCACATCGAGGGTCGGCGGCGTGGTGCCGGTGCCGAAGGCGGCACTCTTGTTGCGCTCGGTCATGTCGGTGTTGTTGCCGTCCCAGTGCAGCTCCATCGCCCGCGGTTCGCGACGCGGCCGCTGCAGCCAGATCGACGGGAAGTCCGCTGGCGCGTCGAGCTCCTTCGGGTCGAGCCGGTGCATCGGGAAGTTGAAGATCACCTTGGCCGAGTTGAAGGTGTCCACCCGCCCCGGCCCCCACTCCTGCTGCTCGAACACCCACTCGAAGCGCCCCTTCAGCGCCAGCACCCGGTCGCGCATGATGGCGATCGCCACCGGGTAGACCAGCAGACGGTCGAGCAGGTCGAGGTCGGCGCCCTGGCGCTGGATCTCGGGGATCAGATATTCCTTCGAGAACTTCGGGTCGGCGGCGCAGCGGAAGAAGAACTCCTCGAAGCCCTTCATGTTGAAGAGCGCCGCCGGCATGCCGGCCACCAGCAGGGACGGCGCGTCCGGCGCGCTGCGCACGGTGCTGGTGTGGCACACCGCGCAGTTAACAAAGACCCGGTCGACGCCCTGGTAGCGGCGCTTCGAGGTGCCCACCGGCAGATCCTTGAGGCTGCCGTCGGGGTTCTTCTCGTAGAGCATGCCAAGGGACTGGTAGCCGCGCCCCGGCAGGTAATGGCCGCACACCTCGGGCAGCGCCCGCCAGATCCAGTACGGAAAACCCATCTCATGCTCGCCGCCGGTGGAGCCGTACTTGAAGTGCTCCACCGGGTCGGCATAATCCACCGGCACGTCGCTGCCGAAGCGCCCGACGAGCCACAGGGCCAGGCTCGCCGGCAGCAGCACGGCGAGGGCGAAGAGGTACAGGAAGCGCCGCTTCCAGCGGGGTTCCGGGGGCTCGGCGTGGGGGAGCATGGTCGCCTCCTTGGGTCAGCGTTGGGCCAGGCAGGGGCGCAGGGCCTCGTAGCCGCCGGCGAGCAGGGCTTCCGGGTCGGGCGCACGGCCCGCCTCGGACTGCAGCATGGCCGCCACGGCTGCCTCCAGGGCTGCCCGCTCGGGGCCCGTGGCCCAGCGGGCGGCGTCGCTGCCGAGGACCGGCAGCAGGGTGTCGGGGGGCATCGGGGTCTTGTCACGGGCGGCCACCGGCAGGCGGGCCATCGCCAGGCGGATGTAGATGCGCGGCGCACACTGGCGGATGCGCGCCTCCAGTTGCTCCGCGGGGCCGGCCAGGAAGTTGGGCGGCACGCTGTCGGCGCTCAGGTGGCAGGCGGCACACCAGGTGTGAAAGCCGGCCAGCGCGCCCGGCGTGG
>JAKLLM010000149.1 GCA_023150125.1 Zoogloea sp. | reverse complement strand
GCATCCGCGTCGCAACCAAATACGTCAAGGCCGCCCGGGAACACTTTGCCGCCAAGGGCGTCCACGTCGATCTGATCAAGCTGTATGGCTCGATGGAACTCGCGCCGCTGGTGGGCCTGGCCGACGCAATCGTCGACCTCGTGTCCACGGGCGGCACGCTCAAGGCCAACAACCTGGTCGAGGTCGAGGACATCATGCCCATCAGCTCCCGCCTCGTCGTCAATCAGGCCTCCCTCAAGCTGAAGCGCGAGCTGATCCAGCCGGTGCTGGAGGCCTTCGCAGGAGCCGTCAAGAAATGAGTGAACAGATCCGCCGCCTGTCGTCCACCGACGAAGGCTTTGCCGCCACCCTCGATGCCCTGTTGGCCTTCGAGGGCAGCACCGACGCGGCCATCGAGGACGCCGTCGCCAACATCCTGCAGGCCGTGCGCCGGGACGGCGACGCGGCGGTGGTCGAGTTCACCCGCCGTTTCGATCACCTCGAGGCCGCCGACATGGCCGCGCTCGAGCTGCCGAAGTCCGAGCTCCAGGCCGCGCTGGCTGGCCTCAGCCCCGCCCAGCGGGAGGCGCTCGAGGCCGCCGCTGCCCGTGTGCGCAGCTACCACGAGCGCCAGGTGCTCGAATCGTGGAGCTACGCCGACGACTCCCCGGGCATGGCCGGCACCCGCCTCGGCCAGAAGGTCACGCCGCTGGACCGGGTTGGCCTGTACGTGCCGGGCGGTCGCGCCTCCTACCCCAGCTCGGTTCTGATGAACGCCATCCCCGCCAAGGTGGCCGGCGTCGCCGAGCTGATCATGGTCGTCCCCACGCCCCGCGGCGAGAAGAACCCGCTGGTGCTGGCCGCCGCGGCGATCACCGGCGTCGACCGGGTGTTCACCATCGGCGGCGCCCAGGCCGTGGCCGCGCTGGCCTACGGCACCCACAGCATTCCCCAGGTCGACAAGATCGTCGGCCCCGGCAACGCCTACGTGGCGGCCGCCAAGCGCCGCGTCTTCGGCACCGTCGGCATCGACATGGTGGCCGGCCCGTCCGAGGTGCTGGTCATCTCGGATGGCTCGGGCAACCCCGACTGGGTGGCGATGGACCTCTTCGCCCAGGCCGAGCACGACGAGCTGGCCCAGTCCATCCTGCTGTGCACCGACGCCGCCTTCATCGCCCGCGTCGAGGAGAGCATCGCCCGCCTGCTGCCCGAGATGCCGCGCCGCGAGACCATCGCCACCTCGCTGAAGAACCGCGGTGCGCTGATCCATGTGCGCGATCTCTCCGAAGCCTGCCGGATCGCCAACCGCATCGCGCCCGAGCACCTCGAGCTGTCCCTCGCCGACCCCTACCCGTGGGTCGACCAGATCCGCCACGCCGGCGCGATCTTCATCGGCCACTACTCGGTCGAGGCCCTGGGCGACTACTGCGCCGGGCCCAACCACGTGCTGCCGACCATGCGCAGCGCGCGTTTCTCGAGCCCGCTGGGGGTCTACGACTTCCAGAAGCGCACCAGCCTCATCGACGTCTCCGAGGCCGGCGCCCAGACGCTCGGCAAGGTCGCCTCGGTGCTGGCCCACGGCGAAGGCCTGCAGGCCCACGCCCGCTCGGCCGAGATGCGCCTGAAGGGCTGAGCCTTCAGCCTGGGCTGCAGGGCCCGGCAGTCGTAAAAAAGCCGCACCAGGGGTTGCCCCCAGGTGCGGCTTTTTTGCGGGTGTTGCCGGCTCAGCCCAGGATTTCCTGCAGGGCCTCGACGAGCTGCACGCATTGGGCGTCGGTGCCCACCGTGATGCGCAGGAACTGGTCGATGCGCGCCGCCTTGAAGTGGCGCACGATGATGCTGCGCTCGCGCAGCGCGGCGGCCAGCCCGGCGGCGTCGTGGCCCGGGTGGCGGGCGAAGACGAAGTTGGCAGCCGAGGGCAGCACCTCGAAACCCAGGGCGTCGAGCTCGGCGCTGAGGGCCTCACGGCTCGCGATGACCTGCCGGCGGGTGCTTTCGAAGTGCGCCGCGTCGTCCATCGCCGCGCTGGCGCCCACCAGGGCCAGGCGATCCAGCGGGTAGGAGTTGAAGCTGTCCTTGACCCGGGTGAGGGCCTCGACGAGCTCCGGCTGGCCGATCGCGAAGCCGACCCGCAGCCCGGCCAGCGAACGGCTCTTGGAGAGCGTCTGGGTGACCAGGATGTTGGGGAACTGCTTCACCAGCGAGACCGCGGTGGGGATCACGTCCAGGCCGCCGAAATCCACGTAGGCCTCGTCGATCACGATCGGCGCGTCGGGCAGGGCTGCAGCCAGGCGGGCGATCTCGGCGAGCGGCAGCAGGCGGCCGGTGGGGGCGTTGGGGTTGGGGAAGATCACAGCGCCCACGCCGTCGGCGCCGCGGGCCAGGTAGTCGTCGACCCGGATCGAGAAGTCGTCGGCCAGCGGCACGGCCTCGAAGTCGATGCCGTAGAGGCCGCAGTACACCGGGTAGAAGCTGTAGGTGATGTCCGGGAAGAGCAGGGGGCGCTCATGCTTGAGGAGCGCCTGGAAGGTGTGGGCGAGCACCTCGTCGGAGCTGTTGCCCACGAAGACCCACTCGGGCGCGATGCCGAAATGCCGGGCCACCGCGGCCTTGAGCTGGCTGCCGGTCGGGTCGGGGTAGAGCTTGAGGCGATCGGCGTCGTCGCCGAGCTCGGCCTTGATCGCCGCCAGCACATGGGGGCTGGGCGGGTAGGGGTTTTCGTTGGTGTTGAGCTTGACCAGCTTGGCGAGCTTGGGTTGCTCGCCAGGAACATAGGGCGTCAGCTCGTGGACGACGGGGCTCCAGAAACGGCTCATGGCAGATCGGCTCGGCGGCAGCGCGTGCCGCAAGGGACGGTGAAAACACGAGATGCTATCATGCCCTTTGTTCACCCAGTTTCGACTGTTTTTCCTGGAAAACCACGCAATGCGGCAAGCCGAAATATCCCGCGACACCCTCGAGACCAAGATCCGCGTCAAGATCGACCTGGACGGTAGCGGCAAGAGTCAGCTCAACACCGGCATCGGTTTCTTCGACCACATGCTCGACCAGATCGCCCGCCACGGCAGCTTCGACCTCGAGATCGAATCCGTCGGCGACCTCCACATCGACGGCCACCACACCGTCGAGGATGTGGGCATCACCGTCGGCCAGGCCTTTGCGAAGGCGGTCGGCGACAAGAAGGGCCTGACCCGTTATGGCCATGCCTACGTCCCCCTCGACGAGGCGCTCTCCCGCGTGGTGGTCGATCTCTCCGGCCGGCCCGGGCTGGAGTTCGAGGTGCCCTTCACCGCCGGCATGATCGGCGCGCTGGACACCCAGCTTGTTTACGAATTCTTCCAGGGCTTCGTCAATCACGCCGGCGTCAGCCTGCACATCGACAACATCAAGGGCCGCAACGCCCACCACCAGTGCGAGACCGTCTTCAAGGCCTTCGGCCGGGCGCTGCGCATGGCGGTGACGCCGGACCCGCGCCAGGCCGGCGTGATCCCGTCCACCAAGGGGGCCCTATGAACAAGGTTGCGATCATCGACTACGGCATGGGCAACCTGCGTTCGGTGGCCAAGGCCATCGAGCACGTCGCCGCCGATACGCAGGTCGTTGTTACCGCCGACCCGGCCGATGTGCGGGCGGCCGACCGGGTTGTCTTCCCCGGCCAGGGCGCGATGCCCGACTGCATGCGCGAACTCGACGCCCGCGGCCTGCGCCCGGCGGTGCTCGAGGCCGCGCGCAACAAGCCCTTCCTGGGCATCTGCATCGGCCAGCAGATGCTCTTCGAGCACAGCCAGGAGGGCGACGTGCCCGGCCTGTGCGTGTTCAAGGGCGAGGTGCGCCGCTTCCCCGACGACAGGATGGTCGGTGCCGACGGGGCACGCCTCAAGGTGCCCCACATGGGCTGGAACGAGGTGTGGCAGAAGCAGCCTCACCCCCTGTGGGCCAACATCCCCGACGGCGCGCGCTTTTACTATGTACACAGCTATTACGTCGATCCGGCCGACCCGGCCATCGTCGCGGCCACCACCGACTACGGCATCCCCTTTACCGGGGCGGTAGCGCAGGCTAATATCTTTGCCGTCCAGTTTCACCCCGAAAAAAGTGCCGAGGCGGGTCTGCAGCTTCTGTCGAACTTCATGTCCTGGAAACCCTGACTTCCGGTCGCTTTTCATCTCCCCGTTTCGGTTTCAACTCCTCTTCCGCACTCTCTCGCTATGCTGCTGATTCCCGCTATTGACCTCAAGGATGGTCACTGCGTGCGCCTTAAACAAGGCGAAATGGACGCTGCCACCGTGTTCTCCGAAGATCCCCGGGCCACCGCCCGCCACTGGATCGAGCAGGGGGCGCGCCGACTGCACGTGGTCGACCTCAATGGCGCCTTCGCCGGCAAGCCCAAGAACCAGGCCGCCATCAAGGCGATCCTGGCCGAGGTCGGTGACGAGATCCCCGTCCAGCTGGGCGGCGGCATCCGTGACCTCGACACCATCGAGAGTGCCCTCGACGCCGGCATCACCTACGTGATCATCGGCACCGCCGCGGTCAAGAACCCCGGTTTCCTGCACGACGCCTGCAGCGCCTTCCCTGGCCACATCATCGTCGGCCTCGACGCCAAGGATGGCAAGGTGGCCGTCGACGGCTGGTCCAAGCTTACCGGCCACGACGTCGTCGACCTCGCCAAGAAGTTCGAGGACTACGGCGTCGAAGGCGTGATCTACACCGACATCGGCCGCGACGGCATGCTCTCGGGCGTCAATATCGAGGCCACCGTCAAGCTGGCCCAGGCCCTGCGCATCCCGGTCATCGCCAGCGGCGGCATCGCCACCGTTACCGACGTCGAAGCGCTGTGCGCGGTCGAGGGCGAGGGCATCACCGGCGCCATCACCGGCCGGGCGATCTACGAAGGCACCCTCGATTTCGCCAAGGCGCAGGCCCGCGCCGACGAGCTCAACGGGGCCGCCTGAGTTCATGCTTGCCAAGCGCATCATTCCCTGTCTCGACGTCAACGCGGGCCGGGTCGTCAAGGGCGTCAATTTCGTCGAACTGCGGGACGCCGGTGATCCGGTAGAGGTCGCCCGCCGCTACGACGAGCAGGGCGCCGACGAGATCACCTTTCTCGACATCACCGCCAGCTCCGACGACCGCAACATCATCCTGCACGTAGTCGAGCAGGTGGCCGAGCAGGTCTTCATTCCGCTCACCGTCGGTGGCGGCGTGCGCTGCGTCGACGACGTGCGGCGCCTCCTCAACGCCGGAGCCGACAAGGTCAGCATGAACACCGCCGCGGTCAATAACCCGCAGCTGGTGGCCGACGCAGCTGGCAAGGTCGGCAGCCAGTGCATCGTCGTCGCCATCGACGCCAAGCAGGTCGCGCCGGGCAAGTGGGAAGTCTTCACCCACGGCGGGCGCAACCGCACCGGCCTCGACGCCATCGAATGGGCGCAGAAGGTCGCGTCCCTCGGCGCCGGCGAGATCCTGCTCACCAGCATGGACCGTGACGGCACCAAGAACGGCTTCGACCTGGGCCTCACCCGGGCCGTTTCCGACGCCATCTCGATCCCGGTGATCGCCAGCGGCGGGGTCGGCAATCTCGACCACCTGGCCGACGGCGTCACCCTCGGCCGGGCCGACGCGGTGCTGGCGGCCAGCATCTTCCACTTCGGCGACCACACCGTGCGCGAGGCAAAAGAACTCATGCGCGCCCGCGGGATCGAGGTGCGCCTGTGAGCGCCGCCTGGCTCGACGAGCTCGCCTGGGACGACAACGGGCTGATCCCGGCCATCGCCCAGGACGCCGAAACCGGCGACGTGCTGATGTTCGCCTGGATGAACCGCGAGGCCCTGGCACGAACGGCTGAAACAGGCGAGGCCGTATATTTCTCCCGATCGCGCGGCAAGCTGTGGCACAAGGGCGAGGAGTCCGGCCACACCCAGAAGATCCGCGAGATCCGCATCGACTGCGACAACGACGTGGTCCTCCTCAAGATCGAGCAGGTGGGCGGCATCGCCTGCCACACCGGCCGGCGCAGCTGCTTCTTCCAGAAGTACTTCGCCGACGGGCGCTGGGAGGCCGTCGAACCGGTTCTGAAAGACCCGAAGGAGATTTACAAATGATCGACATCGAAGTGCTGCACCGCGTGGCCAACACCCTTGCCGAGCGCAAGGAAGCCAGCCCGGATTCGTCCTACGTCTCCAGCCTGTTCCACAAGGGCACCGACGCGATCTGCAAGAAGGTCGCCGAGGAAGCCGCCGAAACCATCATGGCGGCCAAGGACAAGGACCTGCTGCACGTGGTCTGGGAAGTCACCGACGTGTGGTTCCACACCATGGTGCTGCTGGCCCATTTCGGCCTGTCGGTGGACGACGTGCTCGCCGAGTTCCGCCGCCGCGAAGGCGTCTCGGGCATCGACGAGAAAAAAGCGCGAACCACCGGTTGAGGACGTCATCCAATGCATGACTGCCTGTTCTGCCGCATCGTCCGTGGCGAGATCCCCGCGGCCAAGGTCTACGAAGACGACGAGGTGCTGGCCTTCCGCGACATCCAGCCCCAGCGGCCGGTGCATGTGCTGGTGATCCCCAAGCGGCACATCACCTCGCTGGCCCATGCCACGCCGGAAGACGCGCCGGTTCTCGGGCGGATGCTGGCGGTCGCCAACGGGATTGCTGTCGATCAAGGCAGCACCGACGGCTTCCGGTCCATCATCAACACTGGCCGCGTCGGCGGGCAGGAAGTCATGCATGTGCACATGCACATCGTCGGTGGGCCGGATCCGGTCGGGCCGATGCTCAAACGGTAGTTTTTAGGAGAATTCAATGGGTTCCTTCAGCATTTGGCACTGGCTGATCGTCTTGGTGATCGTGATGCTCGTGTTCGGCACCAAGAAGCTTCGCAACATCGGCCAGGATCTCGGAGGCGCGGTGAAGGGCTTCAAGGACGGCATGAAAGAAGCCGAGGGCGACAGCCAGAAGATCGGCGACGCCGCCAGCAAGCAGACCATCGACGCGGAAGCCCGGGAAAAGAACAAGTCCTGATCCAGGCCCGGCAGCACGCGCGGCAGAGGGGCGCATCGAGCCGCCCCTCTTTTTGTTTGTGGCGTCCGCCGGCCCCAGGTTTTTCCTCACATTAGGCGAATCAGATGTTCGACATCGGTTTTTCTGAACTCATGGTCATCGGCATCGTGGCGCTGCTGGTGCTCGGCCCCGAGCGGCTGCCCAAGGTTGCGCGCACCACCGGGCACCTCCTGGGCCGTCTGCAGCGCTATGTTTCCGATGTGAAGTCGGACATCAATCGCGAGATGCAGCTCGACGAGCTCAAGAAGCTGCAGGAGGAGGCGCGCAAGTCGGCGATGGCCTTCGAAGGTTCGGTGCGGAGCGAGGTGGCCAGTGTCGAGAGCGGGCTCTCGTCCTCGCTGCAGTCGGCCTCGTCGGCGATCGGCGACCTTGAGAACACCCTGAAGTCCACACCGCCGGCCAGCCCGGAGATCGTGGACACCGGCCACAGCCACGACGTCGTCTCCGACCTCCTCGACAAGCAGCTGGCCGAGGCCGAGCAGCACGCCGGCCCGGTGGCCTTCGTCGATGTTCCGCCCGTCGTGGCGCCGGCGGCGCCGGTGCCGGCCAGCCCCGATTCAACCGAGCCCGGCGCCGCCGGCAAGAGCACCCAGTCATGAGCGAGCCGCAGGAAGACAGTTTCATTTCCCACCTGGTCGAGCTGCGCGACCGCCTGCTGCGGGCGGTGGTCGCGGTGGTCGTGGTCTTCGTGTGCCTGATG
>JAKLLM010000148.1 GCA_023150125.1 Zoogloea sp. | reverse complement strand
CGCGAGCCGTCTCGCGAGAGACATGTCCTCGTCGTAGGCCCAGAAATATGCGCCTGCGCCCAACTGACCGTCGGCACTAGCCTGGAACTCTTCTGAATCTACGATCGCTTCGGCGCGTGATTTTGATGTGCCATGCGTTCCCTTCAACAATATGCTGGAGCTCTCCGAGAATGACATTTAGATGCAGCTCATACCTTTTCTTGCCTGTCCCAGCCTTGACTGGTCGGGATGCTACCTGTGTCCGGGAAGCTCTTGTTGCTCCGCGCATCGTTACGTTAGCTTGGAAACCAGGTTCCCAACTCTAGCACAAGTAGCCTTCTCGGAAACCGCCAAGGACGACGGTCATGCCCACTTGGGGGATCGACGAAGGCATGAGGGTGATCGCGCCTGACGTCGCCTCCACGCGGCAACACACTTCAACAGAGGCGACGATGGCCAGGCAGTTCCTCACAATCTTCGGAGCCCGCTAGAACGCGTACTTTCGCTGCATCGCGGTCATTGCCTGCCTTCAGTCGAATGGCCGCGACAGTTCCTGCCGGCCGAAGGCCGGGAAAGCTGTCGTTCAGCATTCAAGTACGCTGGGCGACAGCTGACTGTCTCATAGCTGCCACTCTTTCCTCTGAACGTGAACGTCGGCCTTGGCCGAGATACAGCCGCTGATCCGACGGGCTCTTCCTCGGCCAAAGCTGCCGTCCGCACGCCGGATCACGGAGGGGCGTTTTTAGTCGGCCCTGAACAATCAGGCCGTCCCTTTCCCCACGCGGGCTGAGGGCCTCTGAGGGCTTGCCGAATCCTCCAGTTTCCAGTGCAATCACATTCACTTTCTGGAAGATTGGGAGTGCAGGTTCGCGATGACGACTCCGGACTTTTTCCGCGCCCGGCTCGATGCGATGATCGACCTACGTCACCCGCTGGCCGTATTGGCAACCCGCATGCCGTGGGCCGAGATCGAATCGGCACTGGCACCGTGCTTTGCCCGTCAGGATCGCCAAGGGCGTCCTATCGAAGGCCTGGATCTGTTTGGCCCGAGCTTGCAGATGGCCGGAGCGGGTACGAGCCCGGCAGGGCGGCGACGCCTTCCGATCCGGCTGATGGTTGGGCTGCTGTACCTCAAGCACGCCTTCGGCGAGAGCGACGAGAGCGTTGTGCAACGATGGGCGGAGAATCCCTATTGGCAGTTCTTTTGCGGCGGCGAGTACTTCGAGACCCGACTGCCCTGCGACCCGAGTGGCCTGACACGCTTCCGTCGTGCGCTGGGGGACGCGGGGGTGGAGGAACTCCTGGCCAAGACCATCGAGGCCGCCGTCTCGATGAAGGCCATCGCCCCGAAGGACCTGGAGCGGGTCATCGTCGATACCACGGTGCAGGAGAAGGCCATTGCCTTTCCCACCGACAGCCGGCTGCTCGAGGTGGCCCGGCGCAAGCTGGTGCTGATCGCCAAACGGTCTGGCGTGGTGCTGCGCCAGACCTTTGAGAAGGAAGGTCGCAGCCTCAGGCGGCGGGCCGGTGGCTACGCCCACGCCAGACAGTACCGGCGCCTGCGCCGGGTGCTCAAGCGCCAACGCACGGTCCTGGGCCGGGTCATGCGGGACCTGGAGCGTCGCCTGCCGCAGATGGCCGACGGCATCAAGGAGATGGCCACCCTGTGGCTCGAACGAGCCCGGCGCATCCACACCCAGCAGCCCAAGGACAAGAACAAGCTCTACGCCCTGCACGCACCGGAAGTCGAGTGCATCGGCAAGGGCAAAGCCCGTCAGCCCTATGAATTCGGGGTCAAGGTGGGCATTGCCACCACCGAGAGAGGCAACCTGATCGTCGGCGCCCGGGCCTTTCCCGGCAATCCCTACGACGGCCATACTCTCGCCGAGCAGATCGAGCAGGCGACGATCCTGATGCAGGACGTCAAAGGCGCCCCGAAGCCCCGCACCGCCATCGTCGATCTGGGCTATCGGGGTGTTGAAGTGCCGGGGGTCGAGATCATCCACCGCGGCCGGATCAAGAGCCTGAGCATCAAGGCGCGCCGACTACTCAAACGCCGTCAGGCGGTTGAGCCGGTGATCGGGCATCTGAAGGACGACTGCGGACTACGGCGGAACTGGCTGAAGGGATCGGAAGGGGATGTGCTGCACCCGGTGCTGTGTGCTGCCGGGTACAACCTGCGCTGGTTGATGCGGGCTATTGCCCGCTTGGGGCTGAGGGCCCTTTGTTCGCTCTGGCTTCTGCTTGGAATGCTTCGGCGGGTGCTCAGCGACGACCGCTCCTGGCCGGTGGGCCGGCGGCTGGAGGCTGCCAATTGAATATTTCAGGACCGACTCGTTATCCAACCCCGGGCGAGAGGCTCGCCGAATGGAGGATCGATCATGGGCTACAGGGACGATTTCTACATGGTCCAGTACATCATCGGATACTCAGGCAACCTGCATGATTTTCCGACCGCTTATTTCCGGAAGGGAAACGAATACGGCCACATCACGCAGAAGCATCCGTGCCCCCAGAACGTCGGGCGGATGGCAGTGCGGAGCTCGGCGAACTACTGGATCGGCAACGAGCGGGTGCATGGCACGCTCAAGCTGCTCGAGAAGGAAAACGGGGTGGTGTTCCATGAAAGCCGGAGCACCCTGACCGCGGTGGATGTGTTCGCCCCGGCCCAGAAGGACACTGTCGCCATCCTGGCGCAGTCGATCTACAACCGGGACGCCGGTGAGAAGTACATTTCAGAGTTCAGCGAGGACGACTTCGACATGATCGACGCTGCGGAGAAGGCCAAGGCAAAGGTCCTCGCGCAGCTGAAGGGAAGACACTGAGGGCTTGCCAGGGCCCCCGCCGCGCAGGGGCCTGTGGGCTTCAGGGCAGCGCCGCCGCAATCTCCGCCGCCAGCGCATCCACCAGCCGCCCGTGGGCGCTGGCGAGGGCCTCAAAGTTGGGGGCGGCGATGGGCTCGGTGGCGCTGAAGCGGTGGCTGGCGAGGTCGCGGCCGGCCTGGCGGACGGTCCACACGGCCTCCAGCGTGACCCGCTCGAAGCCGTCGGCCTCGAAGCGCTGCACGTCGATCGGCACGCTCAGCGTGGGGTCGGCGATGCTGGCCTGGGGCCAGGCGACGCTGCGGGCGTAGGGGCTGCGGCGGGCCAGGTCGGCGGCGACGCGGCGGGCGATCTCGGTTTTGAGGGGCGCGGCCCAGCGGTGGTGCTCGGCGACCTCGGCGCGGCTGCCTGCAAGGCGCACGATGAGCAGGCGGTCGATGGTGGCCGGCACGCTCACCGGGCCGACCACCAGGCTCGCGCCGGTGCTGGCCGGGGCGGCGCTCGCCGGCGGCGGGGCGAGGGGGCCGAGGGTGTAGAACTGGAGCGGCGGGGTGCTGCTGCAGGCGCCGAGCAGGCCGGCCAGGGCGAGGGCGGGCAGGGCTTTGACAAGGCTTTTCATCAGCGGGCCTCGGGGCTGGGGCGGGCCGGTGCGGCGCATTGGGCGGCCACCCAGCGGGCGTCGGTGTCGGCTTGCACGTCGCCCTGGGCGCTGTGCATGTGGATTCGGGTGGTGAAGTGCTCGGGGCTGGCGATGGTGGTTTCGAAATCGGCGGTGCCCGGGGGCTGGGTGCAGTTGAGGCGGCCGCGGACGCTGTTGCCGGCCTTGGTGACGCTGGCCAGGGTGCAGCCGCCGTCGGTCTTGCCGGTGTAGATGTTGTCCTGGCGGGCCTGTTCGGGGGTGATGCAGCTGCGCACCGCGCCGTCCTTGCCCAGCTGCACGCCGCGGGCGGCCATCTGCTGCTGGAGCATGCGCTGGGTTTCGGGGGGCAGGTTCTTCAGCTGCTTCTGCATCTCGGCCATCTGGGCCGACATGTCGGGCATGCCGGCGGCGCTCATCCGGGTGGAGCGGAACTCCCACAGGCCGGGGCGGATGTCGGTGGCCTGGGCGGTGGCGGCGGCCAGCAGGAGCAGGCCGGCGGCGAGGCGGTGGGCGGTGTTCATGATCGGCGTCCTTTCGGGTGAATGGGTCACGGCGTCTCCTCGGGCTTGCCGCGCAGCAGGGCTTCGGGGTGGCGGTCGAGGGTGTCGGCAAGATGGCGCAGGGCCTGGGCGGCGCGGCCGAGTTCCTGCAGGCTGGCGCGCAGGTCCTGCTGCAGCGGGGCGTCGCTGGCGACCAGCTTGCGGGTGTCGGCGATGGCCGAGCGGGCTTCGACGATGGTGCTGCGCACTTCGCCGTCGGCGAGGGTGTCGATGCGCTGGATCAGGGCTTCGGTTTCATCCACGCTGCGCTGCAGGCTGGCCAGCAGCTTGCGGGTGTCGTGGCCGATCTCTTCGATGGGCAGTTTGTCGAGCTTGCCGACGATGCGCATCAGGGTGGTCTGCAGTTCGTCGAGGCTGCCGCGCTGGGTGGGCAGCCGGGGCGGGCTGGCGGCCCAGTCGGGGCGCGCCTTGGCGGCGCCGGGGAAGAAGTCGAGGGCCACGTAGAGCTGGCCGGTGACGAGGTTGCCGTTACGCAACTGGGCGCGCAGGCCCTTGGCGACGAGCTGGTCGACAAACGCGCGGAAGGCCGGGTCTTCGCTGGTGGCGCCGGCCGGCAGGCGCGACTGGCTGCCCGGGGCGCGCAGGCGGCCGGGCTGCAGGGAGACCTCGACGTGCATGCTGATGTCGGCGCTGTCGAGATTGAGCTGGGGCTGGATGGCGATGACCTCGCCGATGGTGATGCCGCGGAAATCCACTGGTGCGCCCACCGACAGACCCCGCACCGATTCGGTGAAGCCGAGCACGTAGTGCTGGCGTTCGTCCATCTGCCGGCGGATGGCTTCTTCGCGGTTGGCAAACAGGCGGAAGCTGCGTTCGGCGGCGGCGGGCTCGTCGGGGCTGTCGGCGGGGGTCAGGAAGGCCAGGCCGCCGGCCAGGATGGCGGTGAGCGATTCGGTGTTCACCTGCACGCCGTCGGCGCCTACCTTGACGTCGACGCCGCCGGCGTTCCAGAAGCGGGTGTCGTTGGTCACGAAGCGGTCGTAGGGCGCCTTGATGAAGACGCGCACCTCGATCCGCTTGCCGTGCTCGCCCAGCCGGTAGCCGGTGACCTGGCCGGCCTGCATGCGGCGGAAATAAACCGGGGTGCCGATGCCGATCGAGCCGAGGGTTTCGGCGTGCAGCGTGAAGTAGCGGCCGGGCACGTCGGAGCTGACCACCGGCGCGTCGTCGAGGGCGGTGAACTCGCGCCGCGCCGCTGTGGATTTGCCGGCGTCGAGGCCCACGTAGGTGCCGCTCAGCAGCGTGCCGAGGCCCGACACGGCGCTGCCCGACACCCGCGCGCTGACCATCCAGAAACGGGTGTCGTCCACCAGCAGGTGGTCGGCCGAGCGGGCCAGGCGGGCGCTGGCGATCACGTAGCTGCCGTCCTCGGAGAGGCTTACCGAGTCGATCTGGCCGACGTCCACGTCCTTGTACTTGATGCGCGTCTTGCCGGCCTCGAGGCCTTCGCCTGTCTTGAAGCGGATGGTGATGTCGGGCCCCTGCTGGTACCAGGTGTGGAGGGCCAGGAAGACTCCGATCAGCGCGGCGACGAGGGGGATGACCCACACCAGCGGGATGCGGAAGCGCCGCGGCGTGTCGACGCGGGCGGTGGGCAGGGTGGAGGGTGTCGGTTCAGTCATGGGGGTGTTCGGGGTGGGGCGCGTCGGCGAGGGGGTCCCAGATCAGGCGGGGGTCGAAGCTCATCGCGGCGAACATGGTGAGCACCACCACGGCCCCGAAGGCAACCGCCGCCGGGCCGGCCTGGATGGTGGCGAGGCCCTGGAACTGCACCAGCGCGACGAGGATGGTGATGACGTAGATGTCGAGCATCGACCAGCGCCCGACGAACTCGACCAGCCGGTACAGCCGGGTGCGCTGCAGGGGCTGCCGGCGCGACCGGCGCTGGGCCGAGGCGGCCAGGTAAACGAGGGCGATGATCTTGAGCAGCGGCACCATCACGCTGGCGAAGAACACCACCGCCGCCAGCGGCCAGGAGCCGGACTGCCACAAAAAGACGACCCCGCTCATGATCGTGTCGTGCTGGGTGCCTAGCAGCGAAGCGGTGGTCATCATCGGCAGCAGGTTGGCGGGCACGAAGAGGATTGCCGCCGCCAGCACCAGCGCCCAGGTGGTGGCCAGGCTGGCCGGCTTGCGCAGGTGCAGCGGCGCGTTGCAGCGCGGGCAGCGCAGGGCGTGGCCGCCCGTGGCCGGCGGGCGGGCGAGCTGGCCGCAGATGTGGCAGCTCAGGAGGCCGGCCTGGCGGGCGGTGAGAGCGGGCCGCTGGCTCATGGGGCCTCGGCGGAGGTTTGAGTGGGTGCTTGCCACAGCAGCCGCGGGTCGAAGGCGCGGCCGGCCAGGGTGAGCACGACGATCAGCGCCGCCATCGCCCAGAAGGCGGTGCCGAGGATCACCGTGGCCAGGTGCGACAGCTTGACCAGCGACACCAGCATGCCGAGCAGGAAGACCTCGACCATGCCCCACGGCTGCACCGAGCGGACCAGCCGGAAGAAGGGCGCCAGCCGCGGCGAGGCCCGCCCGAGGCGCAGCGGCACCAGCACCGCGAGGATCATCAGCAGCTCGAGCACCGGGAAGAGCAGCGCGGTGACGCCGACCAGCATCGCCACCGGCCCCATGCCGTCATGCCACAGGATGTGCAGCGCGCCGGCCAGGGTGACCTCGACGCGGCGGCCCTGCATCTCGAGGCCGACCAGCGGGTAGAGGTTGGCGATGAGGTAGAGCACGGCGGCGGTGCACGCCAGGGCCAGGCTGCGGTCGATGCTGTCGGGCGGGTTGCGCGCCAGCAGGGCGCCGCAGCGGGAGCAGCGGGCCGTCTCGCCGGGGGCGAGGGCGGGCTCGCGCTGGAGCAGGTCGCATTCGTGGCAGGCGATCAGGTCGGCCGGCAGGAGGGGGTGCGCATCAGGCGCCAGCATGGACGGCCCCGGGAAAATGACGGCCAATTCTGCGGTGCAGCGACACCCGGGCGCAAGGGGGATGGCCCGAAATGAGCGGGCGGGAGTGCGGGATCAGCGCCGGCGGACCAGCCCCAGGGCGGCCAGCCCGAGGCCGAGCAGGGCCAGGGTGACGGGTTCCGGGATCGCCGACAGGCTGCTGTCGAACTGCACTTCGTCGATGAACAGCCAGGGGCCGTTGGCGGTGGCGGCCACCCTGACGTGGCGCGCTTCGATGCCGAGGCCCGGCAGGGTCAGGAAGCCGTGGGGGGCACTGCTGTACGGGTCGACGCCGGTGGCCGGCGCGGCGGGTGTGCTGGCGCCGAGGAGCTGGGTCCAGGTGGTGCCGTCGTCGCTGCTGAAGACGGTGATGGAGGGGAGCATCACCTCGTTGAGGGTGTCCTGGGTGCTGCCGACCCGCACGGTGTCGATCAGGCGACGGGTGCCGAAGTCGAAATCGATGTTCACCGTGCGCTCGTGCGCCCAGCCTACCCATTCCTGCCCGTCGTTCGCGGCCCAGCCGGCCTTGCCCAGCACGCCGTCGGTGAGCTTGGTGAAGGCTGGATCGTTGTAACACCAGGTGCCGCAGTCGGTGGGCTGATCGAAGCTGTAGGAGGCCGGATTGATCGGGGCTGCGGAGACGCCGCCCTGCAGGAGGCCGGCGATGGCGGTGGCCAGGGCAAGCTGGCGGAGGGTGGGCAGGCTCATGATCGGACGTTGCTCGATGTTCGGGTAGGCCGCAGGTGTTCTGTTTTGTGCGGCTGATAGTCGCGTCAAGCAAGGCTTGGGCCTGTTTTTATATCCTCATGAATACGTTGAGTTTTGATTTTTTTGATTGT
>JAKLLM010000147.1:4351-12166 GCA_023150125.1 Zoogloea sp. | reverse complement strand
AGCGAGACCCCGGCGGCAAAGCGCGGGGCCTGCGGGTGGCGCGCGGCGAGGCGGGCGAGGATCCAGTCGATCTCGTCGGCGTCGCCGGCGTGGTAGGCGCGGGGCCGGCGGTTGGGCTCGCCGGAGCAGCCGCGGAAGTGGGGCACCACGCCGTTCCAGCCGATGGCGGCCAGGTGGCGCATCAGGCTGCGGGCGTAGGGGGAGTTGCTGGAGCCTTCCAGCCCGTGAAAGAGCACCACCAGCGGGGCGCCGGGGGTGTGGGGCAGCCAGTCGAGGTCGATGAAGTCGCCGTCGGGGGTGGCCCAGCGCTCGCGCTGCAGGCGCGGCCGGGAGCCCTTGCAGAGCAGCGGCCAGAGGGTCTGGGCGTGGCCGCCGGGCAGCCAGGCCGGTGCGCGATAGGGGTCGGCGGGGCTGGCCGGAGGCATCAGTGGACGATGTGCGGGCTGTCGCTGCCGTGGAGGTTGTCGGTGTCGGGCGCGGGGGAGGCGTGGTGCAGGACCATCTTCCAGCCGATGGCGCCGCGGCTGAAGACGTTGGTGGCGATGATCGGCGGGTGCAGCCGGTGGTCGCCGTCGATGTGCACGTGCTGGTGCACGGTGTGCACGGCGGTCATTACGTTGAGCCACTGGACCGGGCGGCTCGGCCGGATGATGAGGCGGGTGCCGCTCTCGAAGAGCTGGCGCCAGGATTCGCGGATGGCCGACAGGCCGATCAGGCGGATGCTGCCGGGGTGCACGCAGACGACTTCCTCGTCTTCCGACCAGACGGCCATCATGCCGTCCAGGTCGGCGCGGGCGAGGGCGGCGTAGAAGGCGCTTTCGGCTTCTTCGGGCGAGGTGAAGATCGAGCTGCTCATGGGTGCGTCTCGCAGGGAGGGTTTAAACCGCGCGCCCGGCGGCGGCCCGAGGGCGCGGCCGGGCGTTTGCTGGCGGGCGTACCGACGTGACACGGGGGCGTTGCCGCCCCCGTGCTGGCCTGAGCCCGGCCTTGCAGGTCAGTGATGACCCTTGGGCATCTCGCCGGTGAAGACGTACTTGGCGCCACAGTAGGGGCAGCTGGCCTTGCCGTCGTGGGTCACGTCGAGGAAAACGCGCGGATGGCGCGCCCACAGCGGGGCATCGGGCATCGGGCAGTGCAGCGGCAGATCCTTGGCGTTGACTTCGATCGGCTTGGATTTGTCCTGGTTCTCGGGCATGGAGGTCTCCGTGGGCGGTCAGACGTGGGACAGCCAGTGGGCGTATTCGGGCGCCTGGCCGTTGACGATCTCGAAGAAGCGCTTCTGCAGCTTGTGGGTCACCGGGCCGCGCTTGCCGTTGCCGATGATGCGGCCGTCGACGTCGCGGATCGGGGTGACTTCGGCGGCGGTGCCGGTGAAGAAGGCTTCGTCGGCCACGTACACGTCGTCGCGGGTGACGCGGCGGGACTGAACTTCCATGCCGAACTCCTTGGCCACCTGGATCACCGAGGCGCGGGTGATGCCGGTGAGGGCGGAGGCGATCTCGGGTTCGTAGATCACGCCGTCCTTGACCAGGAAGAGGTTCTCGCCGGCGCCTTCGGCGACGAAGCCGTTGGTGTCTAGGAGCAGGGCCTCGTCGTAGCCGGCTTCGACGGCTTCGGCGTTGGCGATGATGGAGTTGGCGTAGGTGGACGACAGCTTGGCGCGCGGCATCGTCACGTTGACGTGGTGGCGGGCGTAGGAAGAAATCTTGACGCGGATGCCGTTCTCGAGGGCTTCCTCACCCAGGTACGCGCCCCACGGCCAGGCAGCGATGGCCACGTGGATGGTGGCGCCCTTGGTGGAGATGCCCATCTTTTCGGAACCGTAGAAGGCGATCGGGCGCAGGTAGCAGGACTCGAGCTTGTTGGCGCGGACGACTTCGAGCTGGGCTTCCATCAGGACTTCCTTGCTGTAAGGAATGTCCATCATGTAGATCTTGCCGGAGTTGAGCAGACGCTGGGTGTGCTCGGCGAGGCGGAAGATCGCAGTGCCGTTGACGGTGTTGTACGCGCGGACGCCCTCGAAAACGGCCAGGCCGTAGTGCAGGGAGTGGGTGAGCACGTGGGTGGTTGCCTCACGCCACGGAACGAGTTTGCCGTCGTACCAGATGAAACCGTCGCGGTCTGCCATAGACATGGTGGGGGGTTCTCCAACTGAAATCAGTAAATTCAAGCCCACGATTCTAGCGCATTCCGCAAGCCTGCGGACCGTCGCGCCGAAGGGGGTAAAATGCCGCTCTTTGTGCGGACGGAGCGGGCATGGAAATCTGGAAGCCGAACGTGACGGTGGCGGCGGTCGTCGAGCAGGACGGGCGCTTTCTGATGGTGGAGGAGGAGACCGACGACGGCCTGCGCTTCAACCAGCCGGCCGGGCACCTGGAGAAGGGCGAGTCGCTGGTCGCCGCCGCGGCGCGGGAGGCCCTCGAGGAGACGGCCCACCGCTTCCGGCCGGGGTTCCTGGTGGGGATCTACCAGTGGCCGAAGCCGGGTAGCGACATCACTTACCTGCGTTTTGCCTTCGGTGGCAGCGTCGAGGGCTTCGAGCCCGAGCGCCGGCTGGACGACGGCATCGTGCGGGCGGTGTGGCTGAGCCTCGACGAGCTCCGCGCCACGCGGGAGCGCCACCGCAGCCCGCTGATCCTCCAGTGTTGCGAGGACTACCTCGCCGGTCGGCGCTATCCGTTGGATCTGCTGCGGCACTACGACGCGTGATGCAGCGGCTCGTCGGTGCGGCGCTGCTGGTGCTTGCCGGCCTGTCGGCAGGCGGCGCGGCGCTGGCCGACGCGCGGGTGGCGATCTGTTTCAATTACGGTTGTCTCGCCGAGGCCGAGGTGGTGTTCACCGAGGCGCAGCTGGGCGAGGTGGCCAGGTCGCTGGGTCGGGCCGATTCGGCGGTGGCGGAGCGGGCGATCCTCGGCCAGGTGATGGGGCAGCTGTACCGCTGGGCGGGCACCCAGTCGCCGATCAGCGCCGATCGGCCGGGGGATTTCCTCGACGATGGCGCGTATGGGGCGATGGACTGCATCGACCACGCGGAGAGCACGACGCGCCTGCTCAGGCTGCTCGAAGGGCGCGGGATGTTGCGTTTTCACGCCGTGGAGCCGATCCGGCGCCGCACGCGCTGGGTGGTGACCCAGCATTTTTCGGCGGTTGTCCGGGAGAATGTCGAGGCGCCCCAGGCGGGCGCCCGTTTCGTTGTGGATACGTGGTTCGGGGAACATGGCGATCCAGCCGTGGTGTTGCCCCTGGAAGACTGGCTGGATGGAGAGGGACCGAATGTCTCGTAAGGAAAAAGTCGTCGTCGGCATGTCCGGCGGTGTGGATTCGTCCGTGGCGGCGTTGCTGCTCAAGCAGCAGGGCTACGACGTGGTCGGCCTGTTCATGAAGAACTGGGAGGACGACGATGACGATGAGTATTGTTCGACCCGCCAGGACCTCGTCGACGTGGTGTCGGTGGCCGACGTGCTGGGCATCGACCTGGAGGTGGTCAACTTCTCGAAGGAGTACAAGGACCGGGTGTTCGCCGGCTTCCTGCACGAGTACGAGGCCGGCCGCACGCCGAACCCCGACATCCTGTGCAATTCCGAGATCAAGTTCCGGGCCTTCCTCGACCACGCGATGGCGCTGGGCGCCGACCGCATCGCCACCGGCCATTACGCCCAGGTGCGCGAATGGACCAACGACGGGCACACCGAATTCCAGCTCCTGAAGGCCGAGGACGGCACCAAGGACCAGAGCTACTTTTTGTATCGCCTCAACCAGGCCCAGCTCTCGAAGACCCTCTTTCCGCTCGGTGGCCTGTACAAGCGGGAGGTGCGCAAGATGGCCGAGGCGGCCGGGCTGCACGTGTTCAACAAAAAAGACTCGACCGGCATCTGCTTCATCGGCGAGCGGCCGTTCCGCGAGTTCCTGTCCCGCTACCTGCCGGCCAAGCCGGGCGAGATCCGCACGCTGGAGGGCGACAAGGTGATCGGCCAGCACCAGGGCCTGATGCACCACACCATCGGCCAGCGCAAGGGGCTGCTGATCGGCGGCCTCAAGGGCAACCAGGACGATGCCGGCGAGCATGACGCCTGGTATGTGGCCCAGAAGGATGTGGCGAAGAACGTGCTGTATGTGGTGCAGGGCCACGACCATCCGGCGCTCCTGAAGGAGCGCCTGTTCGCCACCGAGCTGTCGTGGGTGTCGGGCCGCGATCCGCGCACTCACTGGGTGTACACCGCCAAGCCGCGCTACCGCACGCCGGATGCGCCGTGCGAGATCGATGCGCTGGCCGACGGCCGCGCCGAGATCGCCTTCGCCCAGCCCCAGTGGGCGGTGACGCCGGGGCAGAGCGTGGTGATCTACGAGAGCAAGGTCTGCCTCGGCGGCGGCATCATCGCCTGAGACCGGGCAGCTGAAAGACGAACAGGGCGCCTCGGCGCCCTGTTTGCTGTGTGGCGTGTGTTCGTCAGTTCTGGGCGAGGCGCAGGCTAGCCGGGTAGCTCCAGTTGCGCTCCCAGGCGGCGCGGACGAGGTTGGGGTATTCGGCCTTGCCGAGGCTGCCGTTGTAGCGGCCGAGGGCGCGGAAGAGGTCGCCCTTCTCGATGTCGAGGTAGTGGCGCAGGATCGTGCAGCCGAAGCGCAGGTTGGTGCGCATGTGGAAGAGGTTGCTCTCTTCGTTGCCGATCAGCTTGGTCCAGAAGGGCATCACCTGCATGTAGCCGCGGGCGCCGGCGGTGGACAGGGCGTATTTCTTGAAGCCGCTCTCGACCTGGATCAGGCCGAGCACCAGCTGCGGGTCGAGCCCGGCGCGGGTGGCTTCGTAGTGGATGGCCCGCAGCAGTTCGGAGCGGTAGGCCTCGTCGGGGATGCGCCGGGCGAGGCGGTTCGACATTTCGGCGAGCCAGCGCGCCCGTTCGGGGGAGCGCTGGAAGCTCGGGTCGAGGGGGGCCTGGTCGGCCACCGCGGCGTGCAGGGCGGCCTGCACGCTGGCGGCCAGGGGCTCGTACTGCTGGTTGCCGGCCTGCGCCCCCGTGATGCTTCCGCCTGCGGCAAGCGCGAGGAGGCCTCGAAGGAGGAGGGGGCGCAGTGACTTCATCGCTCAGCCCTTCAGCTTGGCGATGACGGTGGTGGCCACGTCGGCCACCGGCAGCTTGGTGGCTTCGGCGTCGCGACGGCCCTGGTACTCGACGATGCCTTCCTTGAGGCCGCGGTCGCCGATCACCACCCGGTGCGGGGTGCCGATGAGCTCGTTGTCGGCCAGCAGCGAGCCCGGACGCTCGTCGCGGTCGTCGAGGAAGGCATCGATGCCGGCGGCGCTGAGCTCGGCGTAGAGCGCGTCGGCGGCGGCGCGCACGGCTTCGGACTTGGCGTAGCCCATCGGCACGATGGCGACCTGGAACGGGGCCATGGCGTCGGGCCAGATGATGCCGCGGGCGTCGTTGTTCTGCTCGATGGCGGCGCCGAGGATGCGCGACACGCCGATGCCGTAGCAGCCCATCTCCATGATCTGCTCCTTGCCCTGTTCGTTGAGGAACTTGCAGTTGAGGGCTTCGGCGTACTTGGTGCGCAGCTGGAAGATGTGGCCGACTTCGATGCCGCGGCAGATCTCGAGGGTGCCCTGGCCGTCGGGCGACGGGTCGCCGGCGACCACGTTGCGCAGGTCGGCCACTTCGGCTTCGGGGAAGTCGCGGCCGATGTTGACGCCGGTGTAGTGGTGGTCGTCTTCATTGGCGCCGGTGACGAAGTCGGCCATCGCGGCCACGGTGCGGTCCATCACGATGCGGCCGGCGAAGCCGACCGGGCCCAGCGAGCCGGCGTTGGCGCCGAAGGCGGCCAGGATGTCGGCCGGGGCGGCGAAGGTGAGCGGGTTCTTGATGCCGGCGACCTTCTGGGCCTTGACCTCGTTGAGTTCGTGGTCGCCGCGGAGCAGCAGGAGCACCGGCTTGTTGCCGGAGGCTTCGTCGCCGTCGACGACGATGGCCTTGACGGTGCTGCTGGCCGGCAGCTTGAGGAAGGCGGCGAGTTCGTCGATGGTCTTGACGCCGGGGGTGTGAACCTTGGTGAGCGCGGCGGACGCGGCCGGGCGCGGCGTGGCCGGGGCGAGGGCCTCGGCCAGCTCGACGTTGGCGGCGTAGTCGGAGGCGGGGCAGTAGGCGATGTCGTCCTCGCCGGTCTCGGCGATGACGTGGAACTCGTGGGAGCCGGTGCCGCCGATCGAGCCGGTGTCGGCGGCCACCGCGCGGAACTTCAGGCCGAGGCGGTTGAAGATGCGGTGGTAGGTGTCGTACATGTTGCGGTATTCGCGCTGCAGATCCTCGAAGGAGCTGTGGAAGGAGTAGCCGTCCTTCATCACGAACTCGCGGCCGCGCATCACGCCGAAGCGCGGGCGGATCTCGTCGCGGAACTTGGTCTGCACCTGGTAGAAGTGCTTGGGCAGCTGGCGGTAGCTCTTGAGGTCGCGGCGAACCACGTCGGTGATGACTTCTTCGTGGGTCGGGCCGACGACGAACTCGCGGTCGTGGCGGTCCTTGAAGCGCAGCAGCTCGGGGCCGTAGAAATCCCAGCGGCCGGATTCCTGCCACAGCTCGGCGGGCTGCACCGCGGGCATCAGCACCTCGATGGCGCCGGCACGGTTCATTTCTTCCCGGACGATCGCCTCGACCTTGCGCAGGGCGCGCAGGCCCAGGGGCATCCAGGTGTAGATGCCGCCGGCGAGGCGTTTGATCAGGCCCGCACGCATCATCAGCTTGTGGCTGATCACTTCGGCGTCGGAGGGGGCTTCCTTGAGGGTCGAGAGGAAGAACTGGGAGGCACGCATGGCGGAATCCGTTGTGAATACAGCCCGTGATTTTACCGTGCACCGGGGCGCTGGCGGCGGTCGACGTGTGTCGCCCCGATTCGGGGCGCTCCTTTCACGGGCGGTGGAATTGTGGAAGAATTCCGGCCAGTTCATGAATTGAAGGTTGCACCATGCTCGACCGTGAAGGCTATCGGCCTAACGTCGGCATCATTCTGGTGAATGCGCGCAACGAAGTCTTCTGGGGCAAACGGATACGAGAACATTCCTGGCAGTTTCCGCAGGGCGGAATCAAGCACGGCGAATCGCCGGAACAGGCCATGTACCGTGAGCTCTTTGAAGAAGTCGGCTTGAAGCCTGAGCACGTCCGTATCATCGGCCGCACCCGCGGCTGGTTGAGGTACGACGTGCCCAAGCACTGGATCAAGCGTGAGTGGCGCAACACCTATCGTGGGCAGAAACAGATCTGGTTTCTGCTGCGGCTGGTGGGGCGTGACTCGGACGTCTGTCTGCGCGCGAGCAATCACCCGGAGTTCGATGCCTGGCGCTGGAGTTATTACTGGGTGCCGCTGGAAGCGGTGATCGAGTTCAAACGCGGGGTCTATCAGTCGGCGCTCCTCGAGCTCTCCCGGCTGTTGTTCCGCAACATCCTCTTCGAGGTGCCGCCGAGCTATCTGCCGCCCGGCGGGGCGGATGGGCACTCCGAGGCGCCGCCTTCGTCTTCTTCCTGATCGGGGCCGGGAGGTGCCGCTGGCCCTCCTGCCCTTGAAAGACCGGGTGGGGCGCGCTAGCGTGTCCGTGTGCCGGCCACCGGGGCGGCCTGGCACGTGTCCCGGTCATGTTCGCCCCCGTGGATTCGAGTATCTCCATGCCTAAGTTTGTCTGCCGGCTGCGTGCCGGGGTGCTGGTTGCTCTTGCATTGGGTTGCGCCGCTCTGCCGGTTGCGGCCCAGCGCACGGCCTTGTTCGAGGAGAGCAGCGCGCCCGAGTGGAAGGAGGCCGAGTTTCGCCTTCCAGCCTATCCGTCGGATGCCGATC
>JAKLLM010000147.1:0-4344 GCA_023150125.1 Zoogloea sp. | reverse complement strand
GCTCGCTCAGCCTGGCGGAGGACGGTGTCGTCCGCTATTCGCTGGTGGTCCGCGGTGCGGGCGGTGCGGAGAACGTGAGCTTCGAAGGGATCCGCTGTGCAACGGCGGAGCGGAAGCTCTACGCGCTGGGGCGGGGCGGCGAATGGGTGCCCTCCCGCAACGATTCCTGGCAATTGATCGCCGATAACGCGCTCAACCGTCAGCATGCGGTGCTGGCCAAGGAATATTTTTGCCCGCCGGGTTCGGTTCGGCCGTCCCAGGCGGAGATCCTCGACCTGCTCCGCAAGGACGCGGGCGTGCGCTGACTGTTTTGATTGCCGGGGTGTGAGACATGATCGACCAGCTGATAATCGGTTTTGACAGGGCTCTGCGGACTGTCTTCGCCAGTGCCCACACGGTGCGGCCCGTTCCGGGCGAGTCCCGGCCGGAGGCCGAGATGTCCGAAGAGGAGCGGCGCCACGCCGCGGCGCTGATGCGCGTCAATCACTGTGGCGAGATCTGCGCGCAGGCGCTCTACCAGGGGCAGGCCCTGATGTCGGACAACGAGGACATCAAGAAAGCGCTGGCCGGCGCTGCCCAGGAGGAGACCGAGCATCTGGCCTGGACCGAGAGGCGGATCGCAGAGCTGGGGGGGCGGAAGAGCCTGCTCAACCCCCTGTGGTATGGCGGTTCGCTGGCCATCGGCATGCTCGCCGCGCGCTTTGGCGATCGGGCCAACCTGGGCTTCCTGGCCGAGACGGAGCGTCAGGTCGAGGCTCATCTGAAGAGTCACCTGACGCGGCTGCCGGAGCAGGACCTGCGCTCGCGGGATATCGTCGAGCAGATGAAGGTCGACGAGGTTGCGCACGCAGAAACGGCCCTGCAGCTCGGCGGAGTCGAACTGCCCACGCCGGTGAAGGCGGCCATGAAGGCCAGCTCCAGGCTCATGACCGGCGTCGCCTACTGGGTCTAGCCGACGCTGGTGCTGCTGGGCCGCATGGCCCAGGCTTTCAGGCTCAGGCTTCCACGATTTCCCAGGTATGCTCGATTTCGGCGGTCTTGCCGAGCATGATCGTTGCCGAGCAGTACTTTTCGTAAGACAGCTTGATGGCGCGCTCCACAGAGTCGGGCTTGAGGTTGCGGCCCGTCACCGTGTAGTGGAAGGCGATCCGGGTGAAGACCTTCGGGTCGGTGTCGGCGCGCTCGGCCTTGAGGCTGACTGCGCAGTCTGTAACGTCCTGACGGCTGCGCTTGAGGATCAGCACCACGTCGAAGGCGGTGCAGCCGCCGGCCCCGGCCAGCATCATCTCCATCGGCCGGGGGGCCAGGTTGCGACCGCCGGCCTCGGGGGCTCCATCCATCGTCACGGCGTGCCCGGAGCCGGTTTCGGCCATGAAGGTCATGCCGCCGACCCACTTCACTACACATTCCATCCTTGCGTCCTTTGAAAACGGCTGTTGGGGAGGGCCGCGGTGTGCGGCGCTGCCTGCGATTGTAGCGAGGCGGGGCCCGTCTGGTTTGCCGCGTTTTGCTGCGATGCCGCATGTCAGGCCTTGGCTATGGGCGGGTGGGCGAAGCGGTTGTCGTTTCGGTGCTGATCGGCATGTATTCAAGGTGTTGTCTTGTAAGCGTTTTTCTTACAATAGACGGCTTTTATGAGTTGATCGGAATCTTTGTGTGGCGGCGCACAAAAAAGGCTTGCTTCTGCATGGGGGGCGTGGAGATAATCCAGTCAGTCCAGTTGCTTTACTGTTTTAGAGCGGCTGAAATGGTGTCTCCTCCACCCTCCTCCTTTGGTGTGGATTCAGCGCAGACCTCCCCGGTCTGCGCTTTTTTTGTCCGTGCGGCGCGATAGCGTTTGACATTGGTCCAGGCTGCGCGATAGAATCCGCGGCTTTCCGAATTATGGTCGTTCCCGGTGTCGGGAAAAGTGTCTAAGGAATCTTCATGAAAACGTTTTCTGCCAAGCCGCATGAGGTCAAGCACGACTGGTTCGTTGTCGACGCGACGGATCTGGTCCTTGGTCGGCTTGCTTCCGAAATTGCGCGTCGCTTGCGCGGCAAACATAAAGCCATCTACACCCCGCACGTTGATACCGGCGATTACATCGTCGTCGTCAACGTCGAGAAGCTGCGCGTGACCGGCAACAAGGCCCAGGACAAGAAGTACTACCGTCACTCCGGTTACCCGGGCGGCATCTACGAAACCAACTTCACCAAGCTGCAGCAGCGCTTCCCCGCTCGCGTTCTTGAGAAGGCTGTCAAGGGCATGCTGCCCAAGGGCCCGCTCGGCTACGCCATGCTCAAGAAGATGAAGTGCTACGCCGGCGCCGAGCATCCGCACGCCGCCCAGCAGCCCCAAGTTCTCGCGATTTAAGAGGAGCCGACAATGGCTGTGACTTACAACTACGGTACCGGTCGTCGCAAGTCGGCGGTTGCCCGTGTGTTCATCAAGAAGGGCTCCGGCAACATCGTCGTGAACGGCAAGCCGGTTGACCAGTTCTTTTCCCGCGAAACCGGTCGCATGATCGTTCGCCAGCCGCTGGTCCTGACCAACTTTGTCGACACCTTCGACATCCTGGTCAACGTCACCGGTGGTGGTGAGTCCGGCCAGGCCGGCGCCGTGCGTCACGGCATCACCCGCGCCCTGATCGACTACGATGCGGAGCTCAAGTCCCCGCTGAAGAAGGCCGGTCTGGTGACTCGCGATGCTCGTGAAGTCGAGCGTAAGAAAGTCGGCTTCCGTAAGGCGCGTCGTCGCAAGCAGTTCTCGAAGCGTTAATCCGCTTCCGGTTGTATCAAAAGGCCGCCTTCGGGCGGCTTTTTGTCATCTGGACGTAGTATCTTCGGCTGGTGTGTTGTTGAGGCTGGCTCAGGGCCGGCTGTCCATTTCCTGTTGGGGGCGAGCATGATCAAAGTTGGTGTGGTGGGTGGTACCGGGTACACGGGCGTGGAGCTGTTGCGTTTGCTGGCACAGCATCCGGAAGTGGAGATCAAGGCGATCACGTCTCGCGGCGAGGCAGGCATGCCGGTCGCCGACATGTTCCCCAGTCTGCGCCGGCGGGTCGACCTGCGCTTCGTCGATCCCCAGTCCGCCGATCTCGCCGCCTGCGATGCGGTGTTCTTCGCCACGCCCAACGGGATTGCGATGCAGCAGGCGGCCGACCTGGTGAAGGTGGGCGTCAAGGTGATCGACCTCGCGGCCGACTTCCGCATCACCGACGTGGCTGAATGGGAGAAGTGGTACGGCATGAAGCATGCCTGCCCGGAGCTGGTTGCCGAGGCGGTGTATGGCCTGCCGGAGGTGAACCGTGAGGCGATCAAGGGCGCGCGGGTCATCGCCAACCCGGGTTGCTACCCCACTGCCGTGCAACTCGGTTTCCTGCCCCTCGTCGAAGCCGGGGTCATCGAGCTCGACAGCCTTGTGGCGGATGCCAAGTCGGGCGTGTCGGGTGCCGGGCGCAAGGCGGAGACGCACATCCTGTTCTCCGAGTCTGCCGACAACTTCCAGGCTTACGGCGTCGCCGGCCATCGCCACCTGCCGGAGATCCGTCAGGGTTTGTCCCGCTACGCTCAGGCGCCGGTGGGCTTGACCTTCGTGCCTCACCTGACGCCGATGATCCGCGGCATTCATGCGACCCTCTACGGCCGCCTCAAGAAGGATGTGGATCTGCAGGCCCTGTTCGAGGAGCGTTTTGCCGGCGAGGCTTTCGTCGATGTGATGCCCAAGGGTTCGCACCCTTCCACCCGCTCGGTCCGGTCGGCGAACATGTGCCGTATCGCTGTGCATCGTCCGCAAGGGGGTGATGTGGTCGTCGTGCTGTCGGTGATCGACAATCTCGTGAAGGGCGCTGCGGGTCAGGCGGTGCAGAACCTCAACATCCTGTTCGGGCTTGCCGAAACCACCGGTCTGGGTCAGATCCCGTTGATGCCTTGAACTAAACACGACTAGATTTGTCGACTATTTGTCGTTGGCGTCTTGACCTGGAGTGCGGGCGCTGACCATAATTCAGAGATAAATTTGAAGGAGTTGTCCCATGAGCGCCGTTACCGAAACCCCGAGCCCGCTTGTCTTTACCGACAGCGCCGCAAACAAGGTTAAGGAGTTGATCATCGAGGAAGGTAATCCCGACCTCAAGCTGCGGGTTTTTGTGAACGGCGGTGGCTGTTCAGGCTTCCAGTACGGTTTCACCTTCGATGAGATCCTCAACGACGACGATACCGTTATGGAAAAGGATGGGGTGATGCTGCTGATCGATCCGATGAGCTATCAGTACCTCGTCGGCGCAGAGATCGACTACACCGAAGGTCTTGAAGGTTCCCAGTTCGTCATCCGTAACCCGAATGCGACGAGCACCTGCGGTTG
>JAKLLM010000146.1 GCA_023150125.1 Zoogloea sp. | reverse complement strand
GCGCCACGGGGGCTGCCGCCGGCGCAGCCGCGACGACGGTCGGTGCCGGCTTGGCTGCGACCGCAGGGGCGGCCGGGCGCACCGTCTTGCCGCCGACGGTCATCATCTCGCGGATCAGGGCCAGCTTGTTCTGGGCGACGACGTTGGAGGAATCGAGGGCCAGGGCCTTGTCGTAGGCCTGGCTGGCGAGCCGGGCGTAGATGTCGCCGAGGTTCTCGTGGGCCGTGGCGTAGCTCGGGTGGGTCCGGATCGCCATCTCGAGGGCGTTGCGGGCCTTGTCGTACTGGCGCTGCTGTGCGTAGAGCACGGCCAGGTTGTTGTAGGGCTCGGGAAGCTCCGGGTAGTCCTCGGTGAGCTTCTGGAAGACGTTGATGGCTTCGCTGCCGCGGTTGAGTTCGGAGAGGATCACCCCACGCAGGAAGCGCACCTGGGCGTCACGAGGCTTCGATGCGAGGAGTTGGTCGGCCTTTTCGAGGGCCTGGCTCAACTGCCCCTGTTTGACAAGGGCTTGCAGATCCTGCACGGGATCTGCCCTAACGGGGCTGCAGATCAGGCTCGCGAGGAGCAGGGAGGCGGCCAGGGCACGTTTTGACATGTGATATGATTCTCCCGCGCACGCAGGCACGCGGGGTTTGGGCTGGGTGGTTTGGCTACAAGCTTCGCATTTTATCAAGAAGCTCTGCCGCCGGCCATGAATGAGTCCCGATTCTCCACCCATCGGGCAGCCCTCCCTTGGGTCAAGTGCATCCTTCGGCACGTGCGATTCAGCTTTTCTCCATTTCCCATTCGGTTTCATTGCGGTCTCTCTCATGTTGAAAATTCATAACTCCCTTTCGCGGCAGAAGGAGCAGTTCACCCCCATCGACCCCGGCCAGGTTCGCATGTACGTCTGCGGCATGACCGTCTATGACTACTGTCACCTCGGTCACGCCCGGGTCATGGTGGTTTTCGACATGGTTGCGCGATGGTTGAGGGCCAGTGACTACCGGGTCACCTATGTGCGCAACATCACCGACATCGACGACAAGATCATCAAGCGCGCCCAGGAGAACGGCGAGAGCATCCGCGCCCTGACCGATCGTTTCATCGCTGCGATGCACGAGGACGCCGACGCCCTCGGCGTGCTGCGCCCCGACCACGAGCCGCGCGCCACCGAGTTCGTGGAGCCGATGCAGAAGCTGATCGGTAATCTGGTGCACAACGGCCTGGCCTACAAGGCCGGCAATGAAGACATGTGTTACGCGGTGCGCAAGTTCGAGGGCTACGGCAAGCTGTCCGGCAAGTCCCTCGACGAGCTGCGTGCCGGCGAGCGGGTCGAGGTGGCCGGCGGCAAGCACGATCCGCTCGACTTCGTGCTGTGGAAGCATGCCCGCCCGGACGAGCCCGCCGAGGTGAAGTGGGATTCCCCCTGGGGCCCCGGTCGGCCGGGCTGGCACATCGAGTGCTCGGCGATGAGCTCCGAGCTGCTCGGCGAGCACTTCGACATCCACGGTGGTGGCGCCGACCTGCAGTTTCCCCACCACGAGAACGAGATCGCCCAGAGCGAGGGGGCGCACCAGTGCTCCTTCGTTAACTACTGGATGCACAACGGTTTCGTGCGTGTTGACGACGAGAAGATGTCGAAGAGCCTCGGCAACTTCTTCACCATCCGCGACGTGCTGAAGGAGTACGCGCCCGAGGTGGTGCGCTTCTTCATCCTGCGCGCCCATTACCGCAGCCCGCTCAACTATTCGGACGCCCACCTGGTGGATGCCCGGCATGCCTTGTCGCGCCTGTACACCGCGCTCCGCAACGTCGAGCCGGCGCCGGACTTCGCCCTCGACTGGTCGCAGCCGGCGGCGGCACGCTTCAAGATGGCGATGGACGACGACTTCAACACGGCCGAGGCGATCGCCGTGCTGTTCGATCTGGCCAACGAGGTCAACCGCGACCAGTCGCCGCAGGCGGCGGCCCAGCTGAAGGCGCTGGGCGGTGTGCTCGGTCTGCTCGAGCAGGCGCCCCAGGCCTTCCTGCAGGGCGGTGTCGACGGGGCCGACGATGATGCGGCGGCCATCGAGGCGCGGATCGCGGCCCGGATCGAGGCCCGGATCGAGGCCAAGAAGGCCAAGAACTTTGCCGAGGCCGACCGCATCCGCGCAGAACTGCTGGCTGAAGGTATTGCGCTCGAGGATACGGCCCAGGGGACGATCTGGCGGCGTGCCTGAGTTTTAGGGCATCACCAGCAACAAGGGCGCCCGCGGGCGCCCTTGTTGCTGGTGCGGGCCGGATGCGCTCAGCGCAGCACGCGGCCGTCGCGGCCCAGCACGGTGAGGTCGACGAAGCGGGACCCGTTATGGCTGGTGGGCGAGTAGCTGATCTTGTAGCCGCCGAGGTCGAAGGGGGTGGTCTCGAGGATGTTGACCAGTTTCTCGCGGCTCAGGTCGCGCCCCGCCTTGCGCATGGCCTCGGCCGCGAGCTTGGCATTGATGAAGCCTTCGAGGCCGTAGTAGCTGTAGCGGTTGTGCTTGGCAAAGGCCTGCAGGGCCTTGTGGTACTCCTTGACCACCGGCACCGTGTCGTTCCAGGGGTAGGGCATGACCTGGGAGATCCCGACGCCGTGGGCGTCCTTGGCACCCATCTCGCCGACCAGCAGGTCGGCGCCGATCGGCGACAGTGTCGAGAACTGGGGCATCTGCCCGGCCTTGCGCATCTGGCGGATGAATTCGGCGGTGGGTTTGTAGAGCGTCACCATGACGACCGCCTGCGGGTTGCTTTTCGCGATCTGTGCGACGGCGGTTTCGACCTGGAGCGAATTCCGCTCGACGGTGCCTTCGGCGACGGGCTTGAGCTTGTGGCGGGCCAGCGCGGCGGTCACGCCGTCCTTGCCGGACTTGCCGAAGCCGTCGTTCTGGTAGAACACCGCGATGTTGGTGATCCCCAGCCCGACCAGGTGGTTGACGATGGCCTCGGTCTCGTCGGCGTAGCTGGCCCGCAGGTGGAACATGTAGCGATTGACCGGGCTGCGCAGGCTGCCGGCGCCGCTGATGGTGCCGAGCAAGGGGGTCTTTGCCTCGGAGAACAGCTTCATCGCTTCCGTGGTGGGGGACGAGCCGTAGTAGGCCATCAGCGCGAAGACCTTGTTTTCTTCGAGCAGCTTGCGCGTGTTGGCAACGGTCTTGTCGGTTTCGTAGCCGTCGTCGAGGGTGATCAGCTCGACCTTCTTGCCGTTGATTCCGCCTGCACCATTGATCTGGGCGAAGTAGGCGAGGGCGCCTTCCCGCATCTCCTTGCCATAGGCGCCGTTGGGGCCGGAAAACGGGGCCGACATGCCGAGCGTGATGGTGCTGTCGCCGATGCCGGGGTCGGCGGCGCGCGCGGGGGCGGCGGCGGTCAGCAGCAAACCGGCGCCCACGGCGGCAAGCAGGGACTTGAGCGTGTGGATGAGCATGGACGTTATTGTTTTTTGGTAATTAAGGGCAGACGTCAGCGAGTATAGGTCAAAGAAACAACGTGGACACAAGGCAAAAGGCCGGCGTCGTGATGACGTCGGCCTTTTGGGATAAATGCTGCGATGCGGTAGCGTGCGGGCTCAGCTGCTGAAGAAATCCTTCACCTTGTCCATCCAGGATTTAGCCTTCGGATTGTGACGCTCGGCGTTGCTCGAGGCGATGTCGTCGAACTCGCGCAGGAGCTCCTTCTGGCGCTCGGTGAGCTTGACCGGGGTCTCGACCACCACATGCACCATCAGGTCGCCGGGCGCGTGGGTGCGCACGTTGCGGATGCCCTTGCCGCGCAGGCGGAACACCTTGGCGCTCTGGGTTTCGGCGGGGATGCGGATGTTCGCCGCGCCGTCGAGGGTCGGGATCTCGATCTCGCCGCCGAGGGCCGCGGTGGTGAAGCTGATCGGCATCTCGCAGTGCAGGTCGTCGCCGTCGCGCTGGAAGACCGGGTGCTGCTTGATGTGGATTTCCACGTACAGGTCGCCGGCGGGCCCGCCATTGACGCCCGGCTCGCCGTGGCCGCCGTGGCGCAGGCGCATGCCGTCGTCGATGCCGGCGGGGATCTTCACCTCCAGGGTCTTCTGGCGCTTGACGCGGCCGGCGCCGCCGCAGCTCGTGCAGGGCTCGGGGATGATGCGCCCGCTGCCGTGGCACTTGGGGCAGGTCTGCTGGATCGAGAAGAAGCCCTGCTGGATGCGCACCTGGCCGGCGCCACCGCAGGTGGGGCAGGTCTTGGGCTGGGTGCCCGGCTTGGCGCCGCTGCCGTGGCAGGCGCCGCATTCTTCCTGTGCGGGGATGCGGATGGTTTTTTCGGCGCCGCGGGCGGCTTCCTCGAGGCTGATCTCGAGGTTGTAGCGCAGGTCGGCACCGCGATAGACGTTGGATCGCCCGCGCCCACCGCCGCCACCGCCGAAGATGTCGCCGAAGATGTCGCCGAAGGCGTCGGCGAAGCCGTCGAAGCCCTGGCCGCCGCCACCGCCCATCTGCGGGTTGACGCCGTCGTGGCCGTAGCGGTCGTAGGCGGCGCGCTTGTTGGCGTCGGTGAGGATCTCGTAGGCTTCCTTGGCCTCCTTGAACTTCTCCTCGGCTTCCTTGTTGTCCGGATTGCGGTCCGGGTGGTACTTCATGGCCAGCTTGCGGTAGGCCTTTTTCATTTCGTCCTCGGAGGCGTCGCGATTGACGCCGAGGACTTCGTATAGATCCCGTTTCGCCATGTTTGGGTGCTCTGGCTTTCTTGCGTAAAGGCCGAGCCGAGCGGCGCACGGGGCGCCGGCATGGCTCGGCCGGGTCTGTCGGGGGCCCTCAGGCCGGACAGGCTGGGTTGCTTACTTCTTGTCCTTCACTTCGGTGAACTCGGCGTCGACCACGTCCGGATCGTTGGCCTTGCTGCCACCGGCAGATGCGCCGGCGCCTGCGCCAGCCCCGCCGGCTGCACCCGCCTCGGCCTGGGCCTGGGCGTAGATGTGCTCGCCGAGCTTCTGGCTGACGGTGGCGAGGGCTTCGCTCTTGGCGTCGATGGCGGCCTTGTCGCCGGACTTGATGGCCTCTTCGGCTTCGGCGATGGCGGCCTCGATCTTGGCCTTGTCGTCGCCGATCTTGTCGCCGTGTTCGGCCAGGGCCTTCTTGACCGAGTGCACCAGGGTGTCGAGCTGGTTGCGCGCGTCGACCAGTTCGTGGGCCTTCTTGTCTTCCTCGGCGTGGGCCTCGGCGTCGCGCACCATGCGCTGGATCTCGTCATCCGACAGGCCGGAGTTGGCCTTGATGGTGATCTTGTTTTCCTTGCCGGTGGCCTTGTCCTTGGCGGAGACGTGCAGGATGCCGTTGGCGTCGATGTCGAAGGTGACCTCGATCTGCGGCATGCCGCGCGGCGCCGGCGGGATGTCGGAGAGGTTGAACTGGCCGAGGCTCTTGTTGCCGGAGGCCATTTCGCGCTCGCCCTGCAGCACGTGGATGGTGACCGCGTTCTGGTTGTCGTCGGCGGTGGAGAACACCTGCGAGGCCTTGGTCGGGATCGTGGTGTTCTTCTGGATCAGCTTGGTCATCACGCCGCCCAGGGTCTCGATGCCCAGCGACAGCGGGCAGACGTCGAGGAGCAGCACGTCCTTGACTTCGCCCTGCAGCACGCCGCCCTGGATGGAGGCGCCGACAGCGACGGCTTCGTCCGGGTTCACGTCACGGCGCGGGTCCTTGCCGAAGAACTCCTTGACCTTCTCGATGACCTTCGGCATGCGGGTCTGGCCGCCGACGAGGATCACGTCGTCGATGTCGGAGACCTTCACGCCGGCGTCCTTGAGGGCCACGCGGCAGGGCTCGATGGTGCGATCGACCAGGTCTTCGACCAGCGACTCGAACTTGGCGCGGGTGATCTTGAGCGCTAGGTGCTTCGGGCCGGTGGCGTCGGCGGTGATGTAGGGCAGGTTGATCTCGGTCTGCTGGCCGGAGGAGAGCTCGATCTTGGCCTTTTCGGCGGCTTCCTTGAGGCGCTGCAGGGCCAGCACGTCGTTCTTGAGGTCGACGCCTTGCTCTTTCTTGAACTCGGTGACGATGTAATCGATGATGCGCTGGTCGAAGTCTTCACCGCCCAGGAAGGTGTCGCCGTTGGTGGCCAGCACTTCGAACTGGTGCTCGCCGTCGATGTCGGCGATCTCGATGATGGAGATGTCGAAGGTGCCGCCGCCCAGGTCGAACACCGCAACCTTGGAGTCACCCGGCTTCTTGTCCATGCCGAAGGCCAGGGCTGCAGCGGTCGGCTCGTTGATGATGCGCTTCACCTCGAGGCCGGCGATGCGGCCGGCGTCCTTGGTGGCCTGGCGCTGGCTGTCGTTGAAGTAGGCCGGCACGGTGATGACGGCTTCGGTGACTTCCTCACCGAGGTAGTCTTCGGCGGTCTTCTTCATCTTGCGCAGCACTTCGGCGGAAACCTGCGGCGGGGCGATCTTCTTGCCACGCACTTCAACCCACGCGTCGCCGTTGTCGGCCTTGGCGATGGTGAAGGGCATCAGGTCGATGTCCTTCTGGACTTCCTTCTCTTCGAAGCGGCGGCCGATCAGGCGCTTGATCGCGTAGAGGGTGTTCTTGGCGTTGGTGACGGCCTGGCGCTTGGCCGGCGCGCCGCACAGGATCTCGCCGTCGTCGGCGTAGGCCACGACGGACGGGGTGGTGCGTGCACCTTCCGAGTTTTCGATGACCTTCGGCTTGCCGCCTTCCATCACGGAGACGCAGCTGTTGGTGGTGCCGAGGTCGATGCCGATGATCTTGCCCATGAGTTTTCCTTTAGTTCGAATTCTGTTTGATGTGGGGGCCGACTCTTCAGGCCCCTACGCTTGGTAACGAATATGGGGACAGCCGGGCGGGTTTCAAGCGGCCGGCTTGGCTTTCGATACGACCACCAGCGCCGGGCGGATGGTGCGCTCGTGCAGGAGGTAGCCCTTCTGCAGCACGTTGATCACGGTGTTGGGCTCGCCGTCGGCCTCGACCGCGCTGATGGCCTGGTGCTTGTTCGGGTCGAACTTTTCGCCGAGGGGGTTCACCTCGGTGACGTTGGCGCTCTGGAAGGCCGAGACCAGCTGCTTGAGGGTCAGCTCCACGCCCTGCTTGAGGCTCTCGAGGGTGGCGTTGTCGGTGGCGAGCGCCGCTTCGAGGCTGTCCTTGACGGGCAGCATGGCCTGCGCGAACTTGTCGGCGGCAAACTTGCCTGCCTTGGCGATGTCATCCTGGGCGCGACGGCGGACGTTCTCGGTTTCAGCCTTGGCGCGCAGCCACGCGTCGTGGTGCTCGGCGGCTTTCAGCTCGGTCTGGCGGAGCTGTTCGGTCAGGCTGGGGAGGATGTCCGCGACCTGTTCTTCAGCGACCGGGGCCTCGGCGGAGGCGGGCGGGGTGACGTTCTCCACGAGTTCCGGCGCGGCGTGTTCGGCGGGGCTCGGAGGGGGGGTTTGGTCTTGCATGGGTAACGGCTCCTTTTTTCGACCTGCCTGATCTGGGGGCGCTGACGAAGTTTTCAAGTGGCAGGCGCACGTTGTCGCGGAAAATAGCCTGCGGGTGTGTAAAATCAAAGCCCCCGGAGCATTGAGGGGGCATCTTTACGGACAATGCGGCGTAAAGCAGGTATGGAAAAAAATCCAGACAAAATCGGCAAGTACAAGCTGATACGGGAGGTCGGTCGCGGTGCGACGGCAACGGTCTATCTGGCGGAGCATCCCCAGTACCCCGAGCCCGTCGCGCTCAAGCTCATCCGTTTCGACGACAAGGCCAAGGACGAGGCGAAGTGGAACCGCCGGCTGCTCAAGCTGCTGCGGGCCGAAATGGACGTCTCACGCAAGCTCGACCATCCGAACATCATCAAGATCTTCGATACCTGCGTCGAGAAGGACTACGCCTACAT
>JAKLLM010000145.1 GCA_023150125.1 Zoogloea sp. | reverse complement strand
GGCCTCGACAAAACGTATGTTGCCGCGGATCGCGAGCTGGTTGTAGCGCGCTTCGAGCGTGTCGTGGCTGCAACGCTGCCGGCAGTTCTTGAGGGCCTCCTGGAAGGCCGGCAGGTCGTCGCCGTCGGCGGCGAGCAGCATCGCCTCGGTACGCCGGGTTTCGGCGGCAGCGCGTCGCTCGTCGGTTTGGCTGATGAACACGGCGACGTTGGCGAGAATTATCCAGGTCAGGATTGCGCCCAGAAACCCCTTCTGCCCATTCAACCTCGTGGCCCAGCGGACGGTCGTCACGATGAAGTTGAGGAGTGTGACGGCGAGGAGAATGATCGCCGCGGCCATCCACCAAGTGTAGATGATCCCGCCGAAGTCCGCGCCGAGGCCTCCGGCCTTGTCGCACAGGTGCGCGATCATGAGGGTGACGGGTACTGCGAGAAGGCTGAGGGCCTCGTAGGGCGTCAGCGACGTGTCTTCCTGCTGGTCTGTGTCGTTCATGGTTGGACGGGCCTTCTTGGGAGTTCTTTGGGTGATGCGGTGGGTGGGCGTGTCTGTGCCGTGCTGGCGGGCATCAGTTCTCGTGCGGCCCGGCAGCCTGTTTTGCGAGGAAGGCGTCCAGGCAGTCGGTGGCAGGCCTGCGGGGCCCTGGGTCGTCGCCCCGATAGGAGGCCAGGCTGCTTTGCTGGTCTTCAATGGTTTCCGGATCAACAGGGGTCTGCAGGGCGGCGAGGATGAGCTGGCGCCGTTTTTTGTCGGACGAGATGGGCAGGCCGCGGTCGATCAGGGCCTGGACGCTGCGTACGCCACCGGAGCCCCAGGCTATCTCGGCCGGCCCGCACTGCAGACAGCGCTCTTCGACCTGCATGTAGATCGAGTTGGGCGTTTTGATGCCGGCAGGCTGGCAGTCGGCGTGGCAGGCCTGGGGGTCGAGGGGGGCTGCGCCCCGGAGGGTGGGTTCGGCGAGCAGCGCGTCGAGCACCTGTAGATGGTTGTGGAGCGTGCCGAAGCGGACCTCGTGCAGGCCGGCGTAGCGGGCCCACAGGTGCAGGGCATCGGCTTCGCCCTTGTCGCGGGTTGCATCCAGAGCGTCGAAGTGGGGGCGGCCGTCTGTGAGGAACCACTTGAGCACCCGCGCGGCTCGGGCTTCGATCAGGAGTTCGAGAAGGGCGAGGCGGGAGATGTGCCCGGGGCGTCGGCTCCCGTAGCTGTGGCCGTAGCGCATGAGCACGGCCCGTTCGAGGGAGGCGCCCCGCTGCAACAGTTCGGCCATGCGCTCGGGCGCGTCGGCGCGGATGGCGTAATGGAGGCCGTTGTGGAGCTCATGGGGGCCGGCGTAGTCGAGCACGACCTGGCGGAGCTCCGGCAGCGGGCCGAACAGCGCAGCCGTCATGCCGTCGAGGTCGTGCTCGACCCGGGCGCCGGTGGCGCAATAGAGCAGGGTGCCGGCCTCCAGGAGGGCACGGTGATGGGAGGCCTCGGCGAGGGACGAGAGGTGGGTTGGGACGCGGGCCTGAAGGTCGCGGACGAACGCGATGTTGCCGCGCATGGCGACGACGTTATAGAGCGTCTGGATCATGGCGGGGGTGCACTCGAGCCCGCATTGATCGACCGCTTTCTGGAAGGCCGGGAGGTTTGTGCCCCGGGCAGCGGCCCAGACGGCATCTTCACCAACCGGAGGGGGCTGCTTGCGAGGCGGCGGGGAGAGCTTGTAGGGCCCCCAGACTGCGCCGGCGACCAATGTCCAGACAGCGAGTCCGGCTACGAAGCCCTTGCCGCCAAAGAAGTTCCAGCTCACCGCGACACTCATCAGCGCAAAGTTGATGAGGGCTCCGGCCCACAGATACTCGACGACCGGTTCGGCGACTAAGTAAAGCAGCTGGACGTAAAACAGATCGCTGCGCGAGTTCTTGAGCAGGAAGGCCAGCATCCCGGCCACCGCCAGGGCCAGCAGGCTCAGCCGGATGTAGGTGCTCGAGATGTGGCCATGGCGGCGGGGCCCGTCCTCGCCCGTGCCGGGCGGTTGTGCGGCGCCTGGGGGGGAGGCGTGATCAAGTTCCGGGTGCTGGGTTGCGGGGTTGTCGGACATCTCCCGGCCTTTCGGTGTCGTCGATGGATCGACCGCGACGGCACCGGTGCCGCACAGCCTTTGCCGTCGGCGCGCCAGCTGCCCGGGTGGGCGAGGCTGGCGAAAGCTGTGGCCGAGAGCTGTATGAAATTATATATAAAATTTCATGGCATATGCCTTTGAATTTTTTTGTGGTGGTTTCAGGCGACCTGCGCGCCGCCCTGGTGGCCCGGTTTGGCGGGCGCGAGCAGCGCCGCGCGCTTCTCGGTGGCCTTCTTCATCGACCACG
The DNA here is from genome assembly GCA_023150125.1 of Zoogloea sp. Lineage (GTDB taxonomy): Bacteria > Pseudomonadota > Gammaproteobacteria > Burkholderiales > Rhodocyclaceae > Zoogloea. The sequence continues at coordinate 5,516 of JAKLLM010000145.1, read as the reverse complement.
CCTTCACGTGCCCGAAGCCGCGGATCTCGTCCGGCAGGCGGGCGAGGGTGACGGCGCGGGGCAGGGCTTCTGCGTCGAGGCCGTCCAGCAGCGCGCCGATGTCGGCCTCGTACTGGGCGATCAGCGCCCGTTCGGCCTTGCGCTCGGGGTGGTAGCCGAAGGGGTCGAAGGGCGTGCCGCGGAGGCGACGGGCCTTGGCGAGCCAGCGCAGCGCGGTCTCCATCCAGGGGCCGAAGACTTTCTTGCGGATGCGCCCGGAGTCCGGGTCGGGGCGGGCCAGGAAGGTGGGGGCGAGGTGGAACTTGAGCGTGTAGCCACCCTCGAAGCGGGCGTCGAGGCCGGCGCGGAAGGCCGGGTCGGCGAACAGGCGGGCGACTTCGTACTCGTCCTTGTAGGCGAGCAGCTTGAAGTAGTTGCGGGCCACCGCGTCGGCGAGGGCTTCGCTGCCCAGCGGGGCTTCGGCGGCGCGGACGCGGGCGACGAAGTCGGTGTAGCGGCGGGCGTAGGCGGCGTCCTGGTAGGCCGTTAGCTCTTCGGCGCGGCGGGCGATGCGTTCGTCGAGGCTCTCGGGGCGCAGGCGGATCACCGGTGCCGGGCTCACCTCGCGCTCTACGGCGGCCAGATCGATGGCGGCGCGGCGGCCCCACAGGAAGGCCTGGCGGTTCATCTCGATGGCGGCGCCGTTGAGCTCGATGGCCTTGTCGAGGCTGGCCTCGCTCACCGGCACCCAGCCCTTCTGCCAGGCGTAGCCGAGCAGGAAGAGGTTGGTGGCGATGGCGTCGCCGAGCAGCTTGGTGGCGAGGCTGCCGGCGTCGAAGAAGTCGAAGTTGTGCTTGCCGACGGCCTCGACGATGGCGGCCTGCATCTTGTCCTGCGGGAAGGCCCAGTCCGGGTTGCGGGTGAATTCCGAGGTGGGCGTCTCGAAGCAGTTCACAACACCGTGGGTGGTGCCCACTGCCATCTTGGCGAGGGCGTCGCTGCTTGCGGTGACGACCAGGTCGCCGCCGATCACCGCGTTGGCCTCGCCGGTGGCGATGCGCACGGCGTGGAGGTCGTCGGGCCGGTCGGCGATGCGGATGTGGCTGAACACCGAGCCGCCCTTCTGGGCCAGGCCGGTCATGTCGAGCACGGTGACGCCCTTGCCGTCGAGGTGGGCGGCCATGCCGATCAGCGCGCCTATGGTGACCACCCCGGTGCCGCCGACGCCGGTGACGAGGATGCCCCAGGGTTTGGCGGTGGCGGGCAGCCGCGGCGCCGGCAGCGGGCCGAAGCGTTCGCCCTTGCCGACCTGGGCGCGGCCGTGGCGCAGGCGTCCGCCCTCGACGGTGACGAAGCTCGGGCAGAAGCCGTTCATGCACGAGTAGTCCTTGTTGCAGGCCGACTGGTCGATCTGGCGCTTGCGGCCGAACTCGGTCTCGACGGGCAAAATCGCCATGCAGTTGGACTCGCGGCCGCAGTCGCCGCAGCCTTCGCACACCGCCTCGTTGATGAAGACGCGGGTCTGCGGGTCGGGGTAGGTGCCGCGCTTGCGGCGGCGGCGCTTCTCGGCGGCGCAGGTCTGGTGGAAGACGATCACCGACACGCCGGGCAGGGTGCGCAGCTCGCGCTGGATCACGTCGAGCTCGTCCCGGTGGCGGACGCTGATGCCGTGGGGGATGTCGGCCACCTGCCACGGCGGCTCGGTGCCGTCGGTGACGAGCACGATGCTGCCCACGCCTTCGGCCTGCAGCTGGCGCAGCAGGCGCGGCACCGTGAGCTCGCCATCCACCGGCTGGCCGCCGGTCATCGCCACCGCGTCGTTGAAGAGGATCTTGTAGGTGATGCCGCTGGTCGGCTGGCGGCCGTGGCGGGGCCGGTTGAAGGCGGCCACCGCCTGGCGGATGGCCAGGATGCCGGAGTGGAAGTAGGTGCCGTCGCCCAGGTTGGCGAAGATGTGGTGCTCGTCGGTGAAGGGCGCCTGGCCGACCCATGGCACGCCCTCGCCGCCCATGTGGCTGAAGGTGGCGGTGCGCCGGTCGGGCATGAAGCTGGCCATGTAATGGCAGCCGATGCCGGCCAGCGCGCGGCTGCCGTCGGGCACGTGGGTCGAGGTGTTGTGGGGGCAGCCGGGGCAGAAGGTGGGCACCCGGTCGATGGCGAACACGCGGTGGCCCAGCAGCGCCTCCTTGGCCTGCAGGAAGGCCAGCCGCTGCTCGATGTGCTCCGACGTGAAGAAGCGTCCGATGCGCCCGGCGATCACCCGGGCGATCATCGCCGGGGAGAGTTCGCCGGCGGCCGGCAGCAGCCAGTCGCCGTGGTCCACCACGATGCGGCCGTCGGTGCCGGTGCCGCGCAGCAGCGCCCATTCGCCCTTCTCGTCGAACTTGCCCACCACCCGCGGGCGCACGTCCTCGCGCCAGTTGTAGAGCTCTTCCTTCAGCTGGTATTCGATGAGCTGGCGTTTTTCCTCCACCACCAGGATCTCGTCGAGCCCCTCGGCGAAGCGCCGCACGCCGTCGGCCTCCAGCGGCCACACCATGCCCACCTTGTAGAGCCGGATGCCGATCTGGGCGGCGAGGGCCTCGTCGATGCCCAGGTCGTCGAGGGCCTGGCGCACGTCGAGGTAGCTCTTGCCGGCGGTGATGATGCCCAGCCGCGGCTGGGGCGAGTCGATCACCACCCGGTTGAGCCCGTTGGCGCGGCAGTAGGCCAGCGCGGCGTAGAGCTTGTGGTGGAGCAGGCGTTTCTCCTGCACCAGCGGCGGGTCGGGCCAGCGCAGGTTGAGCCCGCCGTCGGGCAGCACGAAGTCGTCGGGCTCGCGGGTGACGACGCGCATCGGGTCCACGTCCACCGAGGCCGAGGTCTCGACCGTGTCGGCCAGCGCCTTGAAGGCCACCCAGCAGCCCGACCAGCGCGACAGGGCCCAGCCGTGCACGCCGAAGTCGAGGTATTCCTGCACCCCGGCCGGGGCCAGCACCGGCATCATCATCGACTTGAAGAAGTGGTCGGTCTGGTGGGGCAGGGTGGACGACTTGGCGGCGTGGTCGTCGCCGGCGATCGCCAGCACGCCGCCAAACCGGCTGCTGCCGGCGGCGTTGGCGTGGCGGAAGACGTCGCCGCAGCGGTCGACTCCCGGCCCCTTGCCGTACCACATCGCAAACACGCCCTGCACCCGCGCCTTGGGCGACAGCGACACCTGCTGGCTGCCCCACACCGCGGTGGCGGCGAGGTCTTCGTTGATGCCCGGCTGGAAGACGATGTCGTGCTCGGCGAGGTGCTCGGAAGCCTTCCACAGGCTGAGGTCCAGCCCGCCCAGCGGCGAGCCCCGGTAGCCCGACACGAAGCCGGCGGTGTTGAGCCCAGCGGCCCGGTCGCGCTCGCGCTGGATCATCAGCAGGCGGACCAGCGCCTGGTAGCCGGTGAGGTACACGCGGCCGGAGGTAGTGGTGTATTTGTCGTCCAGGGATGCGCTGCGGACGGGGCGGGGATCCTGCTCGGCCATGGTGTTGTCCTCGCAAAAATCGGTGGGACGATTTGCGCGACAAAGCTGCCGCCGCGCGACGCTGCCTGCTCTGTTTGAGGCGGCAGCGGCGCGCGGGTTCCTCAGAAATACAGTTGCCAGCCCAGCTGGATACTGCGCTCGCTGTGGCGTGCGTCGGGCAGTTCGAGCGCGGTCCACTCGTAACCGGCCACCAGGTTGCTGTGGGTGCCCATGCGGGTGCGCAGGCGGGCGCGTAAGCTGCTGCGCTCGAGGCGCCGGTCGATGTACCACTGGCGGCCGGCCTCGAGCTGCACCCGGCTGTGTTCGCCCAGGTCGCGCAGCACCCCGACCAGCGGGCCGGTGCCGATGGCCCAGTTCTTCTGCAGGCCGGGGTGGCTGAGGAGCTGGTTCTCGAGGAACACATAGCCCAGCAGCGGCGCCCCGCCGATGTTCCATTCCCACGCCGCGCCGGGGCCGCCGGCGAGCATCGGGGCGATGGGGCGGCCCGCGCCCAGGCTGCGCTCCCAGCCGAAGCGCACCTTCCACGACAGGGGCTGGGTCCACGCCCGGCGCGGGGCCACCGAGACGATGTCGACGGGCAGGAAGCGGTCGAGCTGCCAGCCGCGGCCTTCACGCTGGCTCGCGGCCAGGTCGCCGAAGCGGATTTGCGCGCCGCGGGCGTAGCCGCGCTCGGGGTCGAGGAGGTCGTGGTAGGCCGGGCGCAGCTCGAGGAACAGCGCCGCGTCGCCCGCCAGGCTGCCGGCGGCGAGGCCGGCGCGGGCCGAAGCGTGGCCGGTTTCGGGGCGGTCCGGCACCGGCACGGCGCCGGTGTCGATGGCCGGGAGCGTGCTGCGGCGGGTCTGGATGGCCTTCAGGCGGGCGAGGGCTTCGTCCTGGCCGAGCTTGCCGCCGTGGCCGCGGAAGGCCACCAGCCGGTCGGCAAGCTCGAGCTGCTCGATGGCCAGCGGGCTGTCGCCCAGGCCCTCCGGCGTGGCGCTGCCGTCGGCCACGGCGATGGCCGCTTCCAGCTGGGCCGGCGTGAGGCGGCCGGCGCGGTGGGCCAGCTCGGTGCCGGCCGAGGCGCGGAAATCGATGCCGGTGACCAGCCCCGGCGTGGCGGCCACCACGCCCTTGACGGTGTCCACCGGGATCGCCGTCCACAAGAACTGCTGCGAGATGCGCAGGCCCGGCCGCGCCACGTCGAGCAGGCGCAGCATCATGTACGAGCAGTTCTCGTCGAAGAACCAGTAGTCGAAGCGCGTCGCGCCGATCTCCCAGGCGTGGCGCAGCAGCTGGCGGGTTTCGGCGGTGCTCAGGTTGAGCCGGTATTCCCACACGTCGCGGCTTTCCATGTCGCTGTATTCGCGCACCTTCACGTAGTAGGGCGAGCTGGAGAGCATGCCGGGGTAGAGCCCGGTGAGGCCCTTGAGGGCGAAGCTGAAACCGTCGCTGGCGTCGGCCTTGGCGGCGTAGTTGATGGTGTAGGCGAGCAGCCGGGTGGCCTCGGTCTGGCCCGCGGCGTCGATGCGCAGCAGGGTGTGGCCGAACATCGAGGCCGGGCTGTTCACGTAGGCCGACGGAAACACCAGCGTCACGCCGGCCGGGTTGATCTCCGCCATCCAGGCCTCGAGGCGCGGGCAGGGCTGGGCCGGCAGCTGGGCGGTGTCGATGCCGAGGCGCGTGCGCAGCCAGTGCAGCCGGGCCGGGAAGCGGCACTGGGGGTGGCTGTCGGGATCGGCGGGGCGGGCCGGGTCGAATAGCCGGGCGAGGGTCGCGTCGAGCTCGGCCGCGGGGCTTCGGGCGCCGTCGGGGGCGTTGAAGAAGCCCGGGTCGTCGGCCAGGCTGCGCAGCCGGCGGGTCAGCGGGTGGGGCTCGTACTGGAGCAGGTCGGCCCAGGCCGGGTCGTCGGCCAGCTGCAGGCTGCGGGCGCGGGCCTGGAATTCGCCGGGGCCGTCGGCCCGGGCCGGGAGGGCGGCCGTGGCCAGGCACAGGGCTGCGCCGAGGGCGAGCAAGGTTCGCATGGGGTGGGAGCAGGGGCGGGCGGCGGGCGTTAAAA
>JAKLLM010000144.1 GCA_023150125.1 Zoogloea sp. | reverse complement strand
CCAAGGCCCTGAGCAAAACGCCCAGACCGCTGAGCAAAAGGCTCACCGCGCTGAGCCCCGAACCGAAACCTCTGAGCAAAACGCTCGGCAGTTTGAGTTCCGGGCTCAGACTTCCGAGAAAAAAACTCAACGGCCTGAGTTCCGAGGTCAAAGCGCTGAGCGCCGAAGTCAGCACGCCAGGCCCGATGGGCAGACGGCTGAGTGCTTGCCCTCGCCGCCTTGCCCCAGCGCAACCATTGCACTACATTCCCACCCATATCAATGCCGGTCCTTCAGCGCTTTGCAGCATCCCGCATCCTGCTTTATGCCGGAGATCACCTTCTGCCCCATGTCCATGTCCGCCTTGGCGCCGGACGTGAATGTACGGTGGATATCGAGACCCTCAGGATCAAGGGTCGGATCGCTGCCCGGGAGATCCGGGAAGAACTGGACTGGATCGCCTCCAACCGCATCCCGCTCCTTGCCGAATGGCGGAGGTACAACCCATGAGTGATTTTTTCCACCCCCGGCTCGAAGCCGTCGAAGCCCTGGCCCCCTGGCGCCTCGGCACCCGCTGGAGCACCGGCGAAGTGCTGGAAGTGGATGTGGAGGGAGTGCTGCGGGCCACACCGGCCCTCGCCGCCCTCCTCGACCCGGCCGTGTTCGCCCGGGTCCATCTGGCCGAAGGCGGCCAGGGCATCGAATGGTTCGACGAGGAGTTCGGCGCCGACAACGTGTACGCCTGGGCGCAGGAGCAGGCAGGCGCAGTGAGCCACCAGATGTTCGACGAGTGGATGCACCGCAACGCCCTGTCCCTCAGCACCGCCGCCGATGCACTGGGGATCAGCCGGCGGATGGTCAGCTACTACCGCACCGCCCACAAGGCCATCCCCCGCGCAATCTGGCTGGCCTGCCTGGGCTGGGAAGCCACCCGCCCCCAGGCCCGCAGCCTGCCCCGCCGCCTGCCGACGGCGCAGGAATACGCGGCGCTGCACCGCTGAGGGTGCAGGCCCGCCCGTCAGCCCTCGCCCCATCTGGCTTACCATACGCCCACCCCGAAGTATCGAGCCCCGCCATGCCCATCGATCAAAGCCTGCCGCCGATCACCCGCCTCTACCAGGCCTGTGAGCCCCTCGAATCGCTGCACCCGGACGACCCGCGCTGGGTGGATTTCGACGCGGTGCGCGGCGAGGACAACGTGGTCGAGAGCTTCGCCCGCGACATCCGCCGCGCCAAAGCCGACGGTGCCAACGTCAAGCTCTTCTCGGGCCACCGGGGCGTCGGCAAAACCAGCGAGCTGTTCCGCCTGAAGGCCCTGCTCGAAAAGGGCGGCGACGGCCGGCCGGGCTTCGTGGTGGTGTATTGCGACGTCAGCGACAAGCTGGACGTGAACGACCTCGACTTCCCCGACCTGCTGGTCTTCGTCGCCGCCCAGCTCCAGCAGCAGCTTGCCGGCATGGGGCTCCCCGGCTTCACCCCGGCCACCACCTACCTCAAGCGAGTGTGGGAAGACATCCGCAGCATGCTGGGCGCCCAGGTGGAACTCAAGGAGGCCGAACTCGACACAGGCTTCAGCAAGCTGGTGATGGACCTGCGCAACCGCCCCACCTCCCGCGCCCTGCTGCGGGACGCGGTGGAACAGCACAGCACCTCGCTGCTGATCGCGGTGAACGACCTCCTCGATAGCGCCAAGGTGTCCGCCATTCAAGGTGGCCACGCCGGCCTCGCGCTGATCATCGACGGCCTCGACAAGCTGGTGCGGCGAGAGCTGGAGCATGGCGGCAACACCCACGACCGCCTGTTCATCGACCGCAGCGAGCAGCTCGCCGCGCTGGCGGTGCACACCGTCTACACCGTGCCGATCTCGCTGATCTACTCGCCGCGCATCGGGCAGCTGGAGCACTCCATCGGCGAGCACAACACCCCGGTGTCGATGATCCGCCTGCGCCCCCACCGGGACGCGGCGATCACCCCCGGTTCGCCGGGCATGCAGAAGATGGCCGAGATGGTGGCCAAGCGTTGTGCCTATGCCCATGTTTCGATCCAGGAAGCCTTCGACGACGACCTGGACACCCTCGACTACCTGTGCGAGATGAGCGGCGGCCACCCCCGCCACCTCCTGATGTTCCTACAGGCCGCCTGCAACGAACTCGACGAGCTGCCGATCACCCGCAAGGCCGCCGAAAAGGCCGTCAAACGCTACGCCCAGTCCCTCACCCGCGAAGTGCCCGACGACGCCTGGCCCGCGCTGCGCCCCTTCGACACCCCCCAGCGCGACATCCCGAAGGACGCGCTGCACCAGCAGATGCTGTTCCTGCTTTACGTGTTCGAGTACATGAACGGCGAGATGTGGTACGAGGTGAACCCGGTGCTGCGCACCGTGCCGCGCTTCCGTGACTGAGCCCCTCACCGCCCCCCTGGTCAACACCGACGACGCCGGGGACGCCCTGCGCCTCTTGCGCCGCAGCCTGCAGCGCAGCCGCGGCTTCGCGCTGCTGTTGTGCACCTGCGACCTGCCGGCGGCGCGCGACCGCTTCATCGCCAACCTCGGCGCCGCCATGCCCGACGTCGAGCTCATCATCATCGACGCCGCCGACCCCAGCCAGGATCTGCTCGAAAGCCTCGCCGCCCACGCCACCGAAGCGCATCCGCAGGCCTTCATGGTCATCGTGACCGACGCGCTCCTCGCCGATCCGGCGAGCGCGCAGCGCTTCCTCGACACCCTCAACCTGCGCCGCGCCGAATGGCCCCGGCGCGTCCCCCACCCGGTCGCCTTCTGGCTCCCGCGTCGCCACCTGGGCACCCTGACCCGCGGCGCCCCGGACTTCTTCGACTGGCGCAGCGACACCATCGACTTCCCCGAAGTGCCCGACACCGCCTTGCGGGCGCTGGGTGTCTGCGAATGGCAATTCGGCGTCGATCCGCGCTTCAGCCCTGAGGAACGCGACGAGCGTCTGCGCGAACTGAAATCGCGCATCGCCGCGGTCGCCAGCGCGACCGACGAAGCCATCGTGCGCCAGCGGCTGGCATGGTGGGATGAGGTGGCGGAGCTGGAAAGGCTGCGGGGTGAGCCGGATGAGGCTCTGCGCATACGCGAAGATGAGGAACTGCCGGTCTATCGGCGCCTCGACGATGCCCACGCCATCGCGACAACCCAGGGCAGAATCGCCGATATCCTCCACGAACGCGGCCAACTCGACGCAGCCCTGCGCATCCGGGAACAGGAACAACTCCCCATATTCCAGCGCCTCGATGAAACCCGCGAAATCGCCGTCACCCAGAGCAAGATCGCGGACATTCTTCAGGACCGCGGCCAACTCAATGAAGCCCTATGTGTTCTAAAAGAGGAAGCTCTGCCCGCCTTCCTGCACCACAGCGATGACCACTCTGTCGCCATCACCCGGAGCAAAATCGCGGACATTCTCAGCACCCTTGGGCAATTCGACGAGGCCCTGCGTCTTCACGAGCAGGAGGCACTCCCGATTTTCAAACGACTAGGGGACGTCCGAGCAATCGCCATCACTCAGATCAAGATTGCCGACATCCTTCAGGCCAGCGGCAAATCGGACGAAGCTCTGCGCATTCTCCAGCAGGAGGCTCTACCCGCCTTCCAACGTCTCGGCGACGTCCGCAGTGCCGCCGTTACTCGGGGTCAGATAGCTGGCATCCTCCGTGCCCACGGCCGGCTCAACGACGCATTGCATTTGCTCGAGCAGGAAGCGCTGCCTGTCTTCCAGCGCCTCGGCGATATTCACGCCATCGCTGCTACTCAGGGCAAGATCGCGGATACTCTCCGCGCCCGCGGCCAGCTCAACGAAGCCATGCGCATCCGCGAGCAGGAACAACTCCCGGCCTTTGAACGCCTCGGCGACGTTTGCTCCCTCCTGACCGCCCGCGTCCAATTCGCCCTCAACCTCCTCCAGCGCGTCGCCCCCGGCGACCGGGAGCGGGCCCGCGAACTCCTCACCCTCGCCCTCGCGGACGCCCACCGGCTGGGCCTCCCCGAGGCTGGGCGGATCAAGGCAATCCTGCAGCAGCACAATCTCCAGCCCGAGGCTTGACTGATTGGTGGAGCCCGCCGCCGCCCCCTCACTCATGCCTCAACGCCTCAATCGGGTCCAGCCTCGCCGCCCTACTCGCCGGCACATACCCGAAGATCACCCCGATCGCCGCTGAGAAGCCGAACGACAGCAGGTTGATGCCCGGGTTGAAGAGGTAGGGCACGTGCATCAGCGCGGCGCCGCCGATGGAGGCGAGGGTGGCGAGGGCGATGCCGATGAGGCCGCCTAGCGACGACAGCACCACCGCCTCGATCAAAAACTGCAGCAGCACCTCGCGCTCGAGCGCGCCGATGGCGAGGCGGATGCCGATCTCGCGGGTGCGTTCGGTGACCGACACCAGCATGATGTTCATGATGCCGATGCCGCCCACCAGCAGGCTCACCGCGGCCACCGCGCCGAGCAGGCCGGTCATCACCTTGGTGGTGCCGGACAGCGTCTCGGCGATCTGGCGGGTGTCCATCACCGAGAAGTTGTCGTCGTCGCCGGGGGCGATGTGGCGGCGCTCGCGCATCAGCCACGTCACCTGGTTCTTGGCCACGTCCATCGAGGCCTCGTCCTTCACCGAGATCATCAGGGTGGCCACGTCGGTGCTGCCGGTGAGGCGGCGCTGCAGGGTGCGCAGCGGCACCACCACGATGTCGTCCTGGTCGCTGCCCATCGTGGACTGGCCCTTGGATGCGAGCAGGCCGATCACCTCGCAGGAGAACTGCTTGACGCGCAGCGGCTGGCCGATGGGGTCGAGGCCGCCGAAGAGTTCGCGGCGGTTGGTCTCGCCGATCACGCACACCGCGGCGCCGGCGCGCTCCTCGGGGGCGTTGAAGACGCGGCCGGCGGCGATCTGCCATTTGCCGGCGGCAAACCAGTCGGCGGTGGTGCCGGTGACGCTGGACGACCAGTTGCGCGACATCGCCACCAGGGTGACGGCCTTGTTGGCGGCCGGCACCGCGGCGGCGAGGCCGCTCACCTGGCTGCGGATGGCGTCGGCGTCGGCCACCTTGAAGCGCGGCGCGCCGGCCGAGTCGCGGCCCGGGCCGAGCATCTGGCCGGGGCGCACGATGAGCAGGTTGCTGCCCAGGCTGGCGATCTGGTCCGACACCGCACGGGTGGCGCCGTTGCCGAGGGTGACCATGGTGATCACCGCCGAGACGCCGATCACGATGCCGAGGATGGTGAGGAAGGAGCGCATCAGGTTGCGGCGGATCTCGCGCAGCGCGAGCTGCAGGGCGTTCCAGATCATGGCTGGCCTCCGGCCGGGGGGCGGCGTTCGTCGCTGGCGATGAGGCCGTCCACCAGGCGCACGATGCGGTGGGCGTAGGCGGCCATGTCGGGCTCGTGGGTGACCATCACCACGGTGATGCCCTGGTCGCGGTTGAGGGCGGCCAGCAGGTCCATGATCTCGCGGCTGCGGGCGGTGTCGAGGTTGCCGGTGGGCTCGTCGGCGAAGAGCAGCGAGGGCCCGGTGACCAGCGCCCGGGCGATCGCCACCCGCTGCTGCTGGCCGCCGGAGAGCTCGGCCGGGCCGTGGTGCTCCCAGCCGGCGAGGCCCACCGAGGCCAGCGCGGCGCGGGCCATGGCGTGGCGGGCGGCGGCGGGCTCGCCCCGGTAGAGGAGCGGCAGCTCTACGTTCTCCTGGGCCGAGGTGCGGGCGAGCAGGTTGAAGCCCTGGAAGATGAAGCCCAGCGCGTGCCGGCGTAAGAGCGCCCGCTGGTCGCGGCTGAGGCCCTCCACCGGCAGGCCGCGGAAGCGGTAGCTGCCGCCGCTGGGAGTGTCGAGGCAGCCGAGGATGTTCATCAGCGACGACTTGCCCGAGCCGCTGGGGCCCATGATGGCCACGAAGTCGCCCTCCTCGATGGTGAGGTCGATGCCGCGCAGGGCCTGGAAGGCGGCGGCACCGCTGCCGAAGACGCGGGTGACGCCCTCCAGCACGATGAGGGGTTCGGCGCTGCTCATGGCTTGGCGATGACGGCTTCGACGATCACTTCGGCGCCGGGCGCGAGGGGGCTGCCGGCCTCCGCGGGGCGGACTTCCGAGACCTGGCCGTTGCTGCCCAGCACGTTCACCTTCAGCGCCCGGGGCTGGCCGCCCTCTAGCAGCCAGAGGGTCTGGCTGCCGTCCTTGGGGGCGGCCTCGGAGGCCACCTTGGGCCCCGCCGAGGGCGGCCGCGGGGTGAGGCTGGCGAGCAGGCTGCGCTTGGGCTGGCCGCGGGCAGCCGGCGGGGTGAAGCGCAGCGCGGTGTTGGGCACCAGCAGCACGTCGGCGCGGCGGGCGGTGGTGATGTCGGCGGTGGCGGTCATGCCGGGGCGCAGCAGCAGCTCGTCGTTGCGCACCTCGAGGATGGTGAGGTAGGACACCACCTGGTCCTTGGTCTGGGAGCCCCACCCAACCCGCGTCACCTTGGCCGGGAAGTTCTGGCCGGGCCAGGCGTCCACATGGAAGCGGGCCTCCTGCCCCTCCTTCACCTTGCCCACGTCGGCCTCGTCCACATCCACCTGCAGCTCCATGCGGCGCAGGTCTTCGGCGAGGGAGAAGAGCACCGGGGCGGTCATCGCGGCGGCCACCGTCTGGCCGGGCTCGACCTTGCGGGTGAGCACCACGCCGTCGATCGGCGAGTGGATGGTGGCCTTGGAAAGGCTGATCTCGTAGGTGGATAGCAGCGCCCGGGCCGAGGCCACCGTGGCCTCCGCGGCCTTCTGGTCGGCCACTGCCCGCAGCGCCGCGGCCTGGCCGGCGTCGAGCTCGGCCTTGGAGGGCACCTTGCCGCCCGACAGCCGCGCCACCTCCTGCAGCCGGGCCAGGCTGGCCGCGGTCTCGGCCACCGTGGCCCGGGCCTGGCCGACGCGGGCCTCGGCGGCGGCGATGTCGGCCTTGGCCTGGCGCACCTGGTCGCGCAGTTTGGAGGTGTCGAGGCGGGCCAGCACCTGGCCCTTCTTCACCCGGTCGTTCACATCCACGAACACGGTTTCGATGATGCCCGACAGCTCGCTGCCCACATCCACCGAGTTGGTGGGCTGCAGGTTGCCGTTGGCCGACACGTTGATGACCAGCTCGCCCTTCTTCACGGGCTGGGTGAGGTAGCGCGGGCCGTCGTTGCCGTTGCCGCCGACAAGGGCCCAGGCGAGCAGCCCGGCGAGGCCGAGCCCGGCCACCGCGAGGGCGACGCGGGCCTTGCCCCCGAGGCGGCGCCGGCCGTCCTTGAGGATCAGCTCGCGGAGGGCTTCCGGTGAGGTGGGCTTGGGGCTGTTCATGGCGTGCTCTCGCTTGCGGTCGGGGAGGTTTCGGTGGCGTCGCCGGGCGACCAGCCGCCGCCCAGGGCCTTGTAGAGCTGGACGAGGGCGGTGAGCCGGGCGGCTTCGGCGCTGGCCAGGCTGTCTTCGAGGGTGAGCAGGCTGCGCTCGGTGCTGAGCACGGTCTGGAAGTCGATGAGGCCGGAGGTGTAGCGGTGGCGGGCATACAGCGCGGCGTTGCGGGCAGCGTCGGCGGCATCGGTCAGGGCCGCTTCGCGCTGGCGGGTGTCGGCCACGGCCACCAGGGCGTTCTGCACTTCTTCGAGCGCGGCCAGCACGGCCTTGCGGTAGGCGGCGAGCTGCTGTTCGCGCAGGGCGTCCTGGGCTTCCACCTGGGCGCGCAGGCGGCCGGCATCGAACACCGGGCCGCTCACCGAGGCGGCCAGCGAGCGAGCCACCTGCCCGCCGCCGGTGAAGGTGGACAGGCCCAGGGCCTGCAGGCCGATGCTGCCACCGAGGCTGAAGGACGGGTAGCGCGCTGCCTCGGCCTGGCCGACCCGGGCGGTGGCCGCCGCGAGCCGGCGCTCGGCGGCGGCGATGT
>JAKLLM010000143.1 GCA_023150125.1 Zoogloea sp. | reverse complement strand
CACCGACAGCGGCCCCCGCTGTCAGCGCACCGGCGCAGCCGCCGCTGGCGGCGCCCGCCGCGGTCATCCAGCGCCCCGCCCGTGGCGCGGCGCGGGCCTATGCGATGGACGGCGCAACCTTCTATCAGGGCGGGCGCAAGATCCGGGTGCAGGGCCTGGATGTGCGTGAGCCGGGCATGACCTCCGAGCACGCCACCCAGCGCCTGCAGCGGGCCCTGGACGGCGGCAGCCTGAGCGTCGAGCCGGTCGAGACCGACGGTTCGGGCCACCTGATCGCGGTGGTGCGGGTCAATGGTCGCAACGTGGCCGACACGGTGCGAGCTGCAGCCAACTAGGACATAGTTGGGGGGCATCAGCCCCACCGGCAGACTATGATGCGGCGGTGCCTCCGTTTGGGGGGCACCGCCGCTTTTTTATCGGCGCGGCGCTTTCCTGGTGAGGACGTTGGAATGGTTCGGGTGAAATGAGTCTGGGTTTCAGAACGGATATTCAGGCCTTGCGCGGCCTGGCGGTGTCGCTGGTCCTGCTCTACCACGCGGGCTTCGACTTCTTCAGGGCGGGCTTCCTGGGGGTGGATGTCTTCTTCGTCATCTCCGGCTTCCTGATCACCGACATGGTGCGCAAGGAGGTCGAGGCAGGGCGCTTCAGCTTCATCAACTTCTATTTCCGGCGCGCCAAGCGGCTGCTGCCGGCGGCCTACGTCACCTTCCTGGCGTCGGCGGTGGTGGCGCCCTTCGTGCTCAACGCCCAGGAGCTTCAGGATTTCACCCGGCAGGTCTTCGGGGCGGTGAGCTTCAGCGCCAACATGGTCCTGCTGATGCAGGCCGGCTACTTTGCCGGGGCGGCCGATCTCAAGCCGCTGCTGCACACCTGGTCGCTGTCCATCGAGGAGCAGTATTACCTGCTGCTGCCCGCCTTCCTGGCTTTCGTGCCGCGCCGCTACTGGGTGCCCGGCGGGCTGGTGCTGTTCCTTGCCAGCCTGGGCTTGTGCCTGGGGCTCCAGGCTTACAAGCCGATCGCCACCTTCTACCTGCTGCCCACCCGCGGCTGGGAGCTCGGCGTGGGCTCGATGGTTGCGCTGATGCCGGCCCTGATGGGGCGCATCCGGCCGCTGCTGGCGGTGCTGTTCTGGCCGTCGGTGGCGGTGCTGGCGGTGATTCCGGTGTTCCCGACGGGCCTGCCGCATCCGGGCCCCGATGCGCTGCTGGTGTGCCTGGCGACGGCGGTGGTGATCGCCCGCCGCCATCCGCTGCTGGAGCGCTCGCTGCTGTCGCGGGGCCTCGCCCGCATCGGCGACGTGTCCTATTCCCTCTACCTGGCCCACTGGCCGCCCTTCGCCTTTCTCAAGAACGCGTCGGTCGCCGGGGTGACTCCAACCCAGAACCTGCTCACTCTGCTGCTGGGGATCGTCCTCGGGTTGCTGCTCTACCGCTTCGTCGAGATGCCGACCCGCCGCTGGCAGCCACAGCCTTCCCGGGGCTTCGCCTTCGGCACCCTCGCCACCTCGTGCTGCGTGATCGGCGCGCCGGTGGCGATGGCCGCCGGAGTGGCGTCGGCGGGCGTCGACTATGCCCACCTGCGCCGGGCCAACGACGGTTTTTCGGCAGCCTGCGTGTATGAGACGCCCTTCAGCCCGAAGGCAGCCTGCCAGAGCGCCGAGAACCCGGCGGTGATGGTGTGGGGCGACTCCTTCGCGATGCACCTGGTGCCGGGCATCGCCGCGACCAGCGGCAGCGGCGTGCAGCAGGCGACCCGCGGCAACTGCGCGCCGGCGCTGGGGCTGGCGCCGCTGTCGGACGTTTTCTACCAGCGCCCCTGGAGCGAGGCGTGCATGGAGTTCAACGATTCGGTGCTGGCCTATCTGCGCGAGGCGAAGTCGATCGAGGTGGTGGTGCTCTCCAGCCCCTTCCGGCAGCTCCTCACCCCGGAGGACGCCAAGCACCACTGGCGCACCCTGGCGCGGGTCGACGGGCAGCTGGTGGAGGGCGAGGCGAGCCTCGAGCGGGCGTCGGCGGCGATGCGCGAGACGGTGCAGGCGCTGACCGCGATGGGCAAGCGGGTGGTGCTGGTCGCCCCGCCGCCGGGGTCGGGCTTCAACATCGGCACCTGCGTGGAGCGCCGGGCCCAGGGCAAGCTGGTGCTGGGGGCGCCGCGGGCCGATTGCGACGTGCCGGTGGACGACTACCACCGGATGTACGCGCGCACGCGGCAGCTGCTGGAGTCCCTGAAGGGCGAGCCGGGCGTGCAGGTGGTGTCCCTGGACGGGCTGCTGTGCGATGCGTCGCGCTGCGTGAGCAGCCTGGAGGGCCAGCTGCTTTACGTGGATGGCGCGCACCTCACCCACGAGGGCTCGGTGTTGGTGGCGCAGAAGCTGGGCTTCGGGGCCTTGCTGAATCCGCTGCAGGCCGCTGCGCCGCGCTGAGGGCGCAGCGGCCGGGCCGCCTTACATCGCCACCAGCGATTGGCGGCCCCACCAGTTGGCGCCGGGGGCGAGCTCGATGGGTTCGCGCACGGCGGCGGCTTCGACGCACAGCATGCGGCGGAAGCCGTCGGCGGGCATGTCGGCGAGCTGGGCGCATTTGTCTTCCCAGGGGTTCCACACCACCACGTCGGGGAAGTTCTGGCTGTGGATGCCCATCGCGCGGCTGTCCTCGCGGACCAGCAGGGTCGGCGGGGCGTTGTGGTAGATGCGGTCCACCTCGGCGTCGATGCTCACGCCGACGCCGGTTTCCTTCTTGATGGCGTCGCCGTCGGCGCTGTCGCAGTAGTCGAGGCCACGCAGGCCCTCGATGCGCAGGTGCTCGACCTCGCGCACCTTGAGGTAAGTGTGCAGCGCGGCGGTGAAGCTGAAGGGCGTGCTGCCGGTGTTGTCGACCTCGAGTTCGAGGTCGAGGCGGTCACCGCTGATCGATACGCTCATCTCGGCGATGAAGGCGTGGGGCCACAGGGCGCGGCTGGCGTCGTCGTCGGCGAGGCGCAGGGTGGCGAGGGCGAAGTCCTTGCCGGCGCGGGTGTTGTTCACCTCCCACAGGCGGCTGCGGGCGAAGCCGTGCCTGGGCAGCGGGCCGCGGCCTGCGAACTGCGGGAAGCACAGCGGCACGCCGCCGCGGATGGGCGTGGCGCCGTCGAAGACGGCATCCGGGCTGAGATAGAGGCGATCCTCGCCGCCGGCAGGCACCCAGGACAGCACCTGGGCGCCGAACAGGCTGATGAGGGCGACGGCGCCGTCGGGCGTCTGCAGCTTGAGGACGGGCTGGCCGTGGAGTTCGGCGGTTTCGATATGGGCGGTCATGGGCGGGGTCGGCGGATTTGTCAGGCGGGCGATGATAGCCCAGCCACCTCGCGGTGGCGAAAGCAGCCGGTGACGTGGTCGTTCACCAGCCCCGCCGACTGCATGAAGGCGTAGCAGATGGTGCTGCCGACGAAGCGGAAGCCGCGCTTGCGGAGCGCCTTGCTGAGGGCGTCGGAGAGCGGGGTGCTGGCGGGCACCTGGCTGAGCTCGGCCCAGGTGTTGTGGATCGGCCGGCCATCGACGAAGCGCCACAGCCAGGCGTCGAAGCTGCCGAACTCGGCCTGGATGGCCAGGAAGGCGCGGGCGTTGCTGATCGTCGAGGCAATCTTGAGGCGGTTGCGGACGATGCCCGGGTTGGCGAGGAGGGCGGCTTCATCGGCGGGGCCGAAGCGGGCCACCTGCGCGGGGTCGAAGCCTGCGAAGGCGGCGCGGTAGTTGTCGCGCTTTCGCAGCACGGTGATCCACGACAGGCCTGCCTGGGCGCCTTCGAGGGTGAGCAGCTCGAAGAGCGCGCGGTCGTCGTGGAGCGGCACGCCCCATTCGCGGTCGTGGTAGGCCTGGTAGAGGGCGTCCTGCCCGCACCAGGCGCAACGGGAGAGGCTGCCGGGATCCGTGGTCATGCGCGTATTTACCCCGAGGATGCGCCAAGGCGCCCCGGGAATCCCGGAGCGCCTTGGTGGATGAAACTGCTGGTGGTGATGAGGCCCCGGAAGGCCTCATCGGGCTCAGCCCTGCAGCGGCAGCACGCCGTGCTTGATGGTGTTGTCTTCCGGGTCGTTGGTGAGCACGAAGCCGAGGCTGCTGACGAACTTCAGCATGCGGTCGTTGTTCGACAGGAAGATGCCGGTCATGGCCTGCAGGCCGCGGTTGCGTGCGGTTTCGATGAGCACGCCCATCAGCCGGCGGGCGAGGCCGCGGTGCTGCCAGTCTTCGGCCACGACGATGGCGAACTCGCAGGTCTCGCCGTCGGGGTTGACTGCGTAGCGACACACGCCGATCTCGACTTCGTCACCCTTCTCGTCGGGCATGGTCGCGACGAAGGCCATTTCGCGGTCGTAGTCGATCTGGGTGAGGCGGGCGACCATCGCGGGCGGCAGCTCGCGCATGGTGTTCATGAAGCGCAGGTATTTGGTCTCGGGCGAGAGCTTGCGCACGAACTCGATCTCGAGCTCGGCGTCCTCGGGCTTGATCGGCCGCACGGTGATCTCGCCCTCGGGCATCGACAGCTTGGTGATGAGGTGCGACGGGTAGGGGTGGATCGCCATGTGGTCGTAGCGATCGGCCGTCGGGGCGATGTTGTCGACGATGATGCGGGCGTCGACCGCCACTGCGCCGTTTTCGTCGACGATCAGCGGGTTGATGTCGATCTCGCGGATCCAGGGCAGCTCGCAGACCATCTCGGAGATGCGCAGCAGCACGAACTCGAGGGACTCCATGTTGATCGGCGGCATGTTGCGGTATTCGCCGAGGAGGGTCGCGATGCGGGTGGACTTGATGAGATCCTGCACCAGGTAGTTGTTGAGCGGCGGCAGCGCGACCGCGCGGTCGGCCTGGATCTCGACGTGGGCACCGCCCTCGCCGAAGGTGATCACCGGCCCGAAGATCGGGTCGCGGAAGGCGCCGACCATGAGTTCGCGGCCGTAGGGCTTGACGATCATCGGCTCGATGGCGACGCCGTTGATGATGGCGTCGGGGCGCTTGCGCTTTACGTCCTCAAGGATCTCCTGGTAGGCGGTGCGCACGGCGGCGAGGCCGTTGAGGTTGAGGCGCACGCCGCCGGTGTCGGCCTTGTGGGTGATCGAGGGCGAGTCGATCTTCATGGCCACCGGCAGGCCGAGCTCTTCGGCCAGCACCATGGCCTCGGTGGCCGAGCGGGCCACGACTGTCTGGGCGATGGGGATCCGGAAGGCGGCCAGCAGGGCCTTGGACTCCATCTCGTTGAGGTTCTTGCGCCGCTCGGAGAGGGCCGTCTCGATGACCAGCCGGGCGCTCTCGACCGAGGGCGGGTTTAGGTCGGACGACAGGGACGAGGGCGTCTGCACCAGCAGCTTCTGGTTGCGGTAGTAGGCCGAGATGTGGCCGAACAGCTCGACCGCCGGCTCGGGGGTGCGGAAGGTGGGGATGCCGGCCTTCTCGAAGAGCTGGCGGCCTTCGCGGACCTGCTCTTCACCCATCCAGCAGGTGAACAGCGGCTTGTCGGCGGTGCGCTCGATCTCGATGACCTGCTGGGCGACCTCGGTGGAGGAGCTCATGGCCTGGGGGCACAGCATGGTGAGCACGCCTTCGACGTTCTCGTCGGCGAGCACCACGTCGAGCGTCTTGCGGTAACGCTCCGGGTCGGCGTCGCCGATGATGTCGATGGGGTTGCCGTGGGACCAGTTGACCGGCAGGAACTCGTTGAGCTTGGCGACGGTGGCGTCGCTGAGCTTGGCCAGCGGGATGCGCAGGTCGGCGGCGCGGTCGGCGGCCATCACGCCCGGCCCGCCGCCGTTGGTGATGATCGCCAGGTGGTTGCCGCGGGGGCGGAAGTGGGAGAACAGGGCGTTGGCCGCGGCGAACAGCTGGCCGAGGTTGTAGAGGCGGATCACGCCGGCGCGGCGCAGGGCCGCATCGAAGACGGCGTCCTCGCCGACCATCGCGCCGGAGTGCATGTGGGCGGCGTGGGAACCGACCGGGTGGCGGCCGACCTTGATCAGCAGCACCGGCTTGACGCGGGCGGCGGCGCGCAGCGCGCTGACGAAGCGGCGCGCGTCCTTGATGCCTTCGACGTACAGGAAGATGCTCTCGGTGCGGGAGTCGGACACCATGTATTCGAGGACTTCGCCGAAGTCGATGTCCACCGAGGTGCCCAGCGAGACCACCGACGAGAAGCCGACGTTGTTGGGCTTGGCCCAGTCGAGGATCGCCGAGCAGAGGGCGCCGGACTGGGAGATCAGGCCGATCGAGCCCTTGCCCGCGCCGCCGTGGGCAAAGCTGGCGTTGAGGCCGAGCTCGGGGCGCAGCACGCCGAGGCAGCTGGGGCCCAGCAGGCGGATGCGGTGACGGCGGGCGTTTTCGTAGGTGTTCTTCTCGAGCATGCGGCCGCGGGGGCCGGCGTCGGAGAAGCCCGCGGGGATGATGACGACGGCCTTGGTGCCGGCGCGGCCGCAGGCGTCGACGATGGCCGGGACACGGTCGGCCTTGGTGGTGATGATGGCGAGGTCGAGGCGGTGCGGGATGTCCTCGACGCTGCGATAGCAGGGGACGCCGAGCACTTGCTCGTATTTGGGGTTGACGGCGAACAGCTTGCCCTTGAAGCCGGCCTCCAGCATGTTGCGGACGACGACGGAGCCGAGGGACCCTTCTCGTTCGGTGGCGCCGATCACGGCGACGGAGCGGGGCTCGAAGAGGGGGGTGAGGTAATGCTGTTCGTTCATGATGGATGCCCGGTGGATGCGATTCTCATGCCTATCGGCCTGCGCCCGCCGCCCTTAAGCAAGCGTGCAGTCCGGATCGAAATTTTACCCCGCAAGACCGGACGTTGGCATTGGTAGAAATGCGCATTTATTGCGATGCACAACAAAACTTGTGACATAGATCAAAGCCTGCGGATTCAGCGCCTTGGCGTGCTGCCGTGATTTGCCGGTGCACAACACCCTCCGGGGCGGGCGCGGCGCGCTGGCTGGCGTCTGGCGGGCCTTTCGGGCCTCAGTGGCTGAGGGTGAAGAAGAAGCTGGCGCCTTTTTCGGGGGCCGATTCGGCCCACACCCGCCCTTCGTGGCGCTGGATGACGCGCTGCACGGTGGCCAGGCCGATGCCGGTGCCGGCGAACTCGCTGATGCCGTGCAGCCGGTGGAAGGGCAGGAAGAGCTTGGAGGCGAAGCTCATGTCGAAGCCCGCGCCGTTGTCGGTGACGCAGTAGACGATCTGCCGCTCGCGCATCTCGGCGTGGAACTGGATCTGCGCCACCTCGCGGCGGCTGGTGAACTTCCAGGCGTTGCGCAGCAGGTTCTCGAGGGCCACGCGGATCAGCGCGCGGTCGGCGGCGGCGATGAGGTTGGGCTCGACGTGGGCCTCGATGTGCCGGGCGGGGTCTTCCTGACGCAGCTCGGTGAGGATCTGCTCGACGATCTGGCTGAGGTTGACCTCCTCGCGCTTCATGGTCTGGCGGGTCAGGCGGGCCAGGTCGATGAGGTCGTCGATGAGGCGGGCCATGCGCTGGGTGGCGATGCGGATGCGCTGGAGGTATTCGCGGCCGGTTTCGTCGAGGCGCGGGGCGTAGTCTTCGGAGACGATCTGGGCAAAGCCGTCGATGGCCCGGAGCGGCGCGCGCAGGTCGTGGGAGACCGAGTAGGAGAAGGCCTCGAGCTCGCGGTTGGAGGCTTCGAGCTCGGCGGTGCGCACCCGCACGCGGGCCTCGAGCTCGCGGTTGAGGTCGCGCTGGGATTGCTCGGCCTCCTTGCGCGCGGTGATGTCGTCGAGGGTGCCGGAGCTGCCGACGACGTGGTCGTAGGTGTTGCGCAGGGGGCGGATGGTCGCTTCGACCCAGCGCGGGCCGTCGGAATGGGTGCGCAGGCGGAACTCGAACTGGGCGATGTCTTCGTAGCCCTCGCGGATGCCGCGCAGCCGC
>JAKLLM010000142.1 GCA_023150125.1 Zoogloea sp. | reverse complement strand
GCCGGCTCCCGGGGCCGCGCGGGCTCGGGGCGCGCCGCGGACTGCCGGGGCGACGGTGCGGGCTCGGGCCTGCGTCGCCCGAAAAGACGATCGAACAAGAACATGGCATGCCCTCCCCGGGCGATTGGGAGGAGCAGATGCCGACCTCCAGGGGCGACATCGTATGCACCCTGACTTGCCAATGAATTGACGCCCATCAATGCGGCGCGCGGCCCCCAATATGGGGCCGGCGGCTCAGCGCGGGCGGCTGTCCCAGATCTTCTGCAGGCGCTTCACCGACACCGGCATGGGCGTCTTGAGCTCCTGGGCAAAGAGGCCGACGCGCAGCTCTTCGAGCAGCCAGCGGAACTCCTCCAGCTGGGGGTCGGTGACGCCGGCCTTGGCCTTGGCCAGCCACTCGCGCTCGAAGGGCTGGGCGAGGCGCTTCCAGTCGGCCATCAGCTGGCCGTCGCGGGCCGGGTTGGTGCGCAGCTTGTCGATGCGCACGGTGGCGGCCTTGAGGTAGCGCGGGATCTGGGCGATGCGCTCGTAGGGCAGCGCCACCAGGAAGTTCTTCGGCATCAGCTTCGCCACCTGGGCGTTGATGTCGGCGACCACCTCGGGGAAGGTCTTGAGGCCGGCGACGCGCTTGACGAGGGTGGCGTGCTCGGCGATCAGCTGGCCGGTGAGGCGCATCAGCTCCTGGGCCACCAGCGTTATCCGCGGTTTGGCCTCCTGGCAGCGCTTCGCAAAGCTGTCGGCGTCGGCGGGCAGCGGTTCGAGCAAGCAGCAGCGCTCCAGCGTCGCGGTGACGAGCTGGGCCTTGAGCTCGGCCTCGTTGCCGTAGCTGATGAACTGCAGCGCCAGCTCGCGGATGCCGGGCAGCTTCTCGATGGCCTTCACCTGGGCCGAGAGCTCCAGCGCGAAGAGCCGCGCGAGGCCGCCGCGGTGCACCTTTGCGGCCTCCTCCGGGGTGTCGAAGGGGCGCAGCGAGACGCTGGCGCCGTCGTCATGGAGGGCCGGGAAGCCGACGATCTCGCGGCCGGCCACCTTCACCTCGAGCAGCTCGGGCAGCGGGCCGAAGCTCCAGCCGGTGAAGCCGGCGAGCCGGGCCTCGGCAGGCTGGGAGGCCTTCGGTTGCTCGGCCTTCTTCGCCTCGGGGGCGCCCTTCTTCGGCGCCGGGGCCTCGGCCGGCACGATGCGGGCCGACTGGAAGCGCGCCGCCACCTGGTCGCGGAACTTGGTACGCAGCTCGGCCAGGTTGCGCGACTGCCCGAGGATGCGGCCGTGCTCGTCGTGCACCCGGAAGTTCATGAAGCAATGGGGGTTGAGGTTCTCGGGGCGGAAGCTCTCCATCGGCAGCTTGAGCGACACCCGCTCCTCGACGAAGCGCTGGAGCATCTTGATGAGGGGCTCGTCCTGGTCGAAGTCGCCGGCCTCGAAACGCGCCATGAAGTCGGCGGCGCTGTCGGCCATCGGCTGCAGGCGGTGGCGGTGCTTTTGCGGCACGGTGCGCAGCAGCGCGTGCACCTTTTCTTCGAGCAGGCCGGGCACCAGCCATTCGCAGCGGTTGGCCGGCACCTGGTTGAGCATCGCCAGCGGCACCAGCAGGGTCACCCCGTCGTCGGCCTCGCCCGGCTCGTGCAGGTAGGTGAGCTTGAGCTTCTGGCCGAGCACCTCGAGGTGGGCCGGGAAGCGGTCGGTGGTGATGCCCTCGGCGTCGTGGCGCATCAGCTGGTCGCGGGTCAGCTGCAGCAGCTTGGGAGCCTGCTTTTCGGCCCCCTTGCGCCAGGCCTCGAAGCTGGCGATATCCAGCACATCGGGCGGCAGCTTGGCGTCGTAGAAGGCGTGGATGAGCTCCTCGTCCACCAGCACGTCGGGGCGGCGGGATTTATGTTCGAGCCGCTCGATCTCGGCCATCAGGCGCCGGTTGTGGGCCAGGAAGGCCATGCCGCGGGCCGGGCCCTCGGCGATCTCGCCCTGCACCAGGCCTTCGCGGATGAACAGCTCGCGGCACAGCACCGGGTCGATCTCGCGGTAGCTCACGCCGCGACGCGGATACACCGTGAGGCCGTACAGCGTGCCGCGCTCCCAGGCGCGCACCGCGCCGCTGGCCTTCGACCAGTGGGGCTCGGAGACCTGCCGCTTGAGCAGGTGCCCGCCCACCTCCTCCAGCCACTCGGGCTCGATGCGGGCCAGGCAGCGCCCGAACAGGCGCGAGGTGTCCACCAGCTCGGCGACCATGATCCACTTGCCGGCCTTCTTGGCGAGGGCGGAGCCCGGATGCGGCCAGAACTTGATGCCGCGGGCACCCAGGTAGCTGCCCGCCGCCGGCCCCGTGGCGTCCTCGATCTTGCAGCCGACGTGGCCGAGCAGGCCCGCCAGCAGCGCCTTGTGGATCGCTTCGAAGCTGGCCGGCTTGTCGTTCTCCTTCCAGCCGTGCTCGGCGCACAGGGTGTGGAGCTGGGTGAACACGTCGCGCCACTCGCGCAGGCGCAGCCAGGACATGAAGTTGGCCTTGCACCAGGCCTTCTGCTTGCTGGATGTCTCGTGGCGCTGGACTTCCTCCCAGGCCTTCCAGAGGTTCCAGAACCATAAAAACTCGGATTTCTGCTCGTGCTCCGGGCCGCGGAAGCGGGCGTGGGCCTGATCGGCAGCGGCCTGGCGCTCGGGCGGGCGCTCGCGCGGGTCCTGCGTCGACAGCGCGGCAGCGATCACCATCACCTCGGCCAGGCTGCCCCGGTCGCGGGCGGCGAGGATCATGCGGCCGATCTTCGGGTCGAGGGGCAGTTTGGCAAGCTCGCGGCCGATGGCGGTGAGGTTCATCACCGCCCCGCCCTCGGCCTCTTCGACGGCACCGAGCTCGGCCAGCAGCTGGTAGCCGTCGGCCACCATGCGCGGCAGCGGCGCGTCGATGAACGGGAAGTCGGCCACCTCGCCGAGCTTCAGCGACTTCATGCGCAGGATCACCCCGGCCAGGGACGAGCGGAGGATCTCCGGGTCGGTGTGGGCCGGGCGCTTGTTGAAGTCGTCCTCGTCGTAGAGCCGGAAGCAGATGCCGTCGGCCACCCGGCCACAGCGGCCGGCACGCTGGCGGGCCGCCGACTGGGCGATCTTCTCGATCTGCAGCTGCTCGACCTTGTTCCGGTGGCTGTAGCGCTTGACCCGGGCGAGGCCGGTGTCGACCACGTAGCGGATGCCCGGCACGGTGAGCGAGGTTTCGGCCACGTTGGTGGCCAGCACCACCCGGCGCCCCTTGGAGGGCGCGAACACCCGCGCCTGCTCCTGGGCCGACTGGCGGGCGAAGAGCGGCAGCACCTCGGTGCCGGCGGCGTGGTGGGCCTTGCGCAGGGCCTCGGCGGCCTCGCGGATCTCGCGCTCGCCGGGCAGGAACACCAGCACGTCGCCGGGGCCGCTGCGCTGGGCTTCGTCGACGGCGTCAACCAGCGCGTCGTAGAGGTCGCGGTCGGGGCCGCGGCTGTCGGGGCGCGGGGCGGGCTCGCCGGGGCGGACGGGCTTGGGCTCGTCGCGCTCGACCGGGCGGTAGCGCATCTCGATGGGGAACAGCCGACCGGACACTTCGTTCACCGGCGCGGGCTTGTCGGCGCTGCCGAAGTGGCGGGCGAAGCGCTCGGCATCCAGCGTGGCGGAGGTGACGATCAGCTTGAGATCCGGCCGCTTGGCGAGCAGCTGGCGCAGGTAGCCGAGCAGGAAGTCGATGTTGAGGCTGCGTTCGTGGGCCTCGTCGATGATCAGCGTGTCGTAGGCCGACAGCAGCGGGTCGCCCTGGGTTTCGGCGAGCAGGATGCCGTCGGTCATCAGCTTGATGTAGCTCTGCGGGCCGATGCGGTCGGTGAAGCGGATCTTGTAGCCGACGGTGCTGCCGAGCTCGCTCTTCAGCTCGTGGGCGATGCGGCTGGCGGTGGCGCGGGCGGCGATCCGCCGCGGCTGGGTGTGGCCGATCAGGCCGGCCACGCCGCGGCCGAGCTCGAGGCAGATCTTGGGCAGCTGGGTGGTCTTGCCCGAGCCGGTCTCGCCGCACACGATCACCACCTGGTGGTCGCGGATCGCCGCGGCGATCTCGTCGCGCCGCTGGTTGACCGGCAGCTCGGGCGGGAAGTCGGGCCTGGGCAGGGCCTCGCGGCGGGCGATCAGCTTCGCGGCCGAGTCGGCAATCGCCAGGCGCAGGGCCTCCGGCAGCTCGTCCAGGCTGCGTGGCCGCTTGGGCAGCCGGCGCAGGTCGCGGCGCAGCCGCGGGCGGTCGGCCGAGAGGCAGTGTTCGAGCAGCGAATAGGGGTCTTGCGGGGATTGACGGTGTTGCGGAGAAGCCATTCGGAGGTGCCGGAGTGATTCAGTTGCGAAGGGCCTGGACGGACCACATGCCGAGCGCCGTCATCGTGAGGGAGCCGAGCACGTGCAGGGCCGCGGCGCCGGCCGCCCAGGCGTAGCGGGCGGTCTCGATGAGGTGCACGACCTCGGCCGAGAAGGACGAGAAGGTGGTCAGCCCGCCGAGGAAGCCGGTGACGATGAACAGCCGCAGCTCGGGCGGCAGGCCGGGGCGGAAGGCAAAGAACGCCACCGCCACGCCGATCAGGTAGCCCCCCGTGAGGTTGGCCGCCAGGGTGCCGAGGGGCAGATGCGCAAACAGCGGGTTGAGACGCAGGCCCAGCCACCAGCGCAGCCAGGCGCCGAGGGCCGCGCCGACGCCGATGGCGACCAGGGCGAGAGCGGGAAAGTGGTGGGCGTGATCGGACATGGGCCCGGATTTTACCCCGCCCGCCGCCCATCCGCCCGCCGTGCATCATCGGCGGGCCATCTCCCCCTAAAGGAGTCGGCGCTCGGGCCGATACCTCGAACGTCAGGCACAGGGCAGACCGAGCCCGCCCTTTGCCGAATCTGGAGCCCCGATGGAACACCCGCGTAACCCGGCAACCGCCTCGTCAACCCTTTTGTACCAGCCCCGCTTCGACTGCCGGAACGGCCAGCTGAGCGGCGTCCACGCCAGCGTGGCGGGCCCCGACAAGGCCGACGGAACCTTTCTCGACAACCTCTCCGGGGCCGGCCTGATGGCCCTTCGGGAGGCCTGCAGCCAGGTGGCCGGATGGTCCGAAACCCATCGACGGCCGCTCACCCTGACCCTCGGCGCGCACATCGAGGTGCTGTGCCTGCCCGAGTTCGCGACACAACTGCACGCCCTCCTCCTCGAAACCCGCCTGCCGCCCCAGAGCCTGGAGCTCGAGATCGTCACGCTCTACGGCGACATCTCCCCGGCCGGCGAGCGGGCGCTGCAACAGTTGAAGAACTGCGGCATCCGCTTCACCCTGAGCGCCGCCAGCCCCGCCTGCGCCCATCTGGCCTGGACCCGCCGCCTGCTGCCGCTGGACAGCATCGAGGTGCCGAGCCGGCTGGTCGATGACGTGGCCGCCGACCCGGAGGGCGTGGCGATCATCCGCGCCCTGGTCACCCGCGCCCACAAGCTCGGGCTGAGCGTCTGCGCGAAGGACGTCGGCGCCTCCCGCACGGCGTCGGTGATGGCGGCCACCGGCTGCGACCTGCTCCAGGGCGCGTTGTTCGGCGTCCCCCAGCCCGCCGCGGAGTTCGGGGAGCTGCTCACGACCGACCCGCAGCTGGACAGCGTGCATCTGCGTGGCCCGCGCCTCGAGCGCACCCTGCTGCTGGTGGACGACGAGGAGAACATCCTGTCCTCGCTGCGGCGCCTGCTGCGGCGGGACGGCTACACCATCCTCACCGCCACCGGCGGCCAGATGGCCCTCGAGCTGCTGGCCACCCATCCGGTGGACGTGATCATCTCCGACCAGCGCATGCCGGGCATGACCGGCGTCGAGTTCCTCCGCAAGGCCAAGGACATGCACCCCGACTCGGTGCGCCTGATGCTCTCGGGCTACAGCGACCTGCAGTCGGTGACCGACGCGATCAACGAAGGGGCGATCTACAAGTTCCTGTCCAAGCCCTGGGACGACGCGATGCTGCGGGCCAACATCGAGGAGGCCTTCCGGCGCAAGCTGCTGGCCGACGAGAACCGGCGCCTGTCCGGCGAACTGAAGGATGCCAACGAAGCGCTGGCCCGCATCAACGCCCAGCTCCAGGACGTCCTGGCCGACCAGCAGCGCCGGCTCAACATGGAAGAAGCCGCCCTCAGCATCACCCAGGAGGCCCTCGCCGTCGCACCGCAACCCCTCATCGGCATCGACCCTTCGGGGATGATCGCGCTGGCCAACGACGCCGCCTGCCGGCTCTTCCCCGACCAGGGCCCGCTGATCGGCCAGGGCGGCGACGAGGCCCTGCCCGAGGCCCTGGCACCGCTCCTCGACGGCAGCACCCGCGACACCGACGTCGTCTGCGCCGGCCGCTCCTATCACGTCGAAGCCCACCCGCTCGGCGGCCACGACGGCGAGCGGGGCCTCCTGCTCAGCTTCACCTGCGAGGGCTGCCGGCCATGACCCCCAGCAGCCTCGTCCCGATCACCGACATCAAGCCCGGCGCCACGCTGGCCGAAGCCCTGTGCGACGCCAGCGGCGCCCTGCTGCGCCCGGCCGGCTACGTCATCGCCGAAGCCGACCTCGAAAACCTGCAGCGGCGGGGCATCCAGACCCTCGTCATCGTCACGCCCCGCGACCCCGCCGAGGACAACCGCCTGCGCGAGGCGGCCCGGGCGCGCGTGCTGCACATCTTCCGCCACAGCGCCGACGCTCCCGAGGCCCAGGCCCTGCTGCATGCCGTCCTCGCCTTCCGGCAGGAACACTTCCGATGACCCACCCCAGCCTCGCCGAAATGATCAGCCGGCTGCACAAGCTGCCGGCCATGCCCGCCGTCGCGATGGAGCTGCTGAGCAGCCTCGCCAGCGACAACACCGAAGTCGACGCCCTCGCCCGGCGCATCGCCCAGGACCAGGCCATCGCCGCCCGCGTGCTGCGGGTGGCCAACTCGCCGTTCTACGGGCTGCAGACCCAGGTCGGCTCGATCCGCGACGCCATCGTCGTGCTCGGCTTCTCCTCGGTGCGCTCGCTGGTGCTCACCGCCACGGTGGTCAGCGGGCTGCCCGCCGGGCGCTGCCCCGGCTTCAGCCAGGAAGACTTCTGGCGCCACGGGCTGGCCGTCGGCGTGGCCGCCCGGTCCCTTGCCCGGGCCCTCGGGCGCAAGGCCGACAACCTCTTCATCGCCGGCCTGCTGCACGACATCGGCCGCCTGGCGATGGTGGTGGTGGCCCCCGACGACTACGCCCGGGTGATCGCCACGGCCCATGAGCAGGACTGCCCCCTGCAGCAGGCCGAGATCAGCGCCTTCGGCTACGATCACGCCGCCGTCGGCGCCGCCCTGGCCCAGCGCTGGAACTTCCCCGCCGACATCCGCGAGGCCCTCGCCTTCCACCACGCCCCGACCGACGGCACGACGGGTGGCCCGGCGGCCCTCATCCACTACGCCGACGCCATCGCCAAGGCCCTCGATCTGGACGGCGCAGAAAACACCCTGCTGCCCCATCTCGACCCCGCCACCATCGACGCCCTCGATCTCGACCAGCACACCCTGGCGCGGGTGCTGGCGGAGACGCAGGAGGGCTTCGACCACTGCAGCCTGCTGCTCGGATGACCCCATGGACACCCAAGCCTACCTGCTCCCGTCCAATCTGTTCCCCCTGGCCAATGCGCTGCCCAACGGCATTGCGCTACACCGGGACGGGAAGGTGCTGTTCGCCAACAAGGTCTTCTCCCAGCTCACCGGCTACGCCCACGACGACCTCGCCAGGCTGGATTTCGGGGCGCTCTTCCCGCCCGAGATCCAGGCACAGGGGCGCGCGCGGCAGTGCCCCGACGGCGCCCCCGCCGCGGCCCGGTACGAAGCCCTGGTCCACACCCGGAACGGCGAGGCGCGCTGGGTCGAGCTGAACCTTTCGCAGCAGTCCATAGAGG